>JAGQVA010000922.1 GCA_020438265.1 Bacteroidota bacterium | reverse complement strand
TGGTCGCCTCGCCCTGGACACCAGATTTTGAATTGTCGGACGACAATGGAAAAGTTCATGAAGAATTCATATGGGCAGCTTTGGATTGCCCCGGGGCATTTGCTGCTGTAGAGGTCTACGACCCTATTGTCCTGGGCAGGTTTACAACCAAAATTCTCCAGCCGGTGATGGCTGGAGAACCGCATATCGTCATTGGCTGGAAAGAAGGAGAAGAAGGCCGAAAATATTATTCCGGGACAGCCATTTATACTGCTGATCAGAAATTATGTGCGATTGCGAAGGCTATCTGGATTCGATTGAGGTAACCTTGCCGGTTAAAATTTTGTAGGGCCA
Source organism: Bacteroidota bacterium (assembly GCA_020438265.1). GTDB lineage: Bacteria > Bacteroidota > Bacteroidia > J057 > J057 > JAGQVA01. The sequence continues at coordinate 2,228 of JAGQVA010000922.1, read as the reverse complement.
AGGCATGCCTTGGCCCTACATTATTACCGTGATCCAACCGCCTGCAAATACAAATCAATCGTTTTGGAAACCTCCTGACCGGCCATTGGCCCGGCTGCTTTCAGCTTTAAAAGCTGCTTTTTATTGGCCTTATGGGCGTAGTTTCGGACGTGTTTATAATAACCGGTTCCTTTTAACACATATACTTCATTTTCCTTTGCCGAATTGGCGAAGGTCAAATCAATGGATGTTCCTTCGCCTCGCTGCACGGCATAGTTTTCATCTGCTTCTGCAATGAGAGCTGAAATATCTTCTCCTTTTTCATTGATGGCTGATTGTAAGGCCACTTCTTCATAATTGGTCAGATTTTCCCAATTCGTGGCAATTCCTACATAATCCAGTTCCCAGAATTTGTAGGCAGACTCCAGCTTGATTTCAACTGTTTCTCCTTCAACCCGGGAAAGATCCAAATCCAGTCCCAACCATTTTTTGTGCAAAAAGGAAGCATAATGGTAAGAACCAACTTTCTTCCAGTTTTTTCCATCCCGGATATAAGCATTCATCGCGATTCCTTTCTGAGAATTTCTTCTTTCATATTTCTCGCGAGATCGTTTTTCCATTTGCTCGTACATCTTGTCAAATTCATCACCAAAAAGGCTAAAGGCATATTCGGCAGAGTATTCCAGCAATTCGGTCTGGCGGGCACGAACGACGAGTTTGGCCTCTGAGTTTGTTAGCTCTTTTTTATCAAATGTGAAAATGGCAGAATTCAATTCTTTCGTTTCCAACTGATCATCAAAGAAATGTCCGATTTCATCCGCCTTTTCAATTTGTGCGCTGATATCTCTACCATCGAGAGAGGTCGCTGAAACAGGAGTTGCCAGGGAAGGATTGTATTCAAATAATTCGCCATCGGCATTTACTGCCAGCTGTGTATGGGCTTTTTTTGAAGCTTTAAGTAGCTTGAGTTCATCAATAAATTCATCTTCTGGTAATTCATTGGAAAGTCCTACCTTAATCGATTCTCCTGTTCGGTCAAGATCATATAAAGGCAACAGATCTGTCCGTTCAAAGGATTTGGACATGGCTCCCGTTAAAATTGTGCCTTGTCTTACTTTTTCGCCATTTTCATTGACTGTGTAAACTCTGGGGCAACTACAGGCGATTGCAAGGAAGACCGCAGCCCCTCCAACGACAAGTACTCCCGTTAGTGCCAAAGTAGCTAACGTCGATGCTCCGTCTGCACCCTGATAGTATTGGACTTTACCCAATTCTGAAATGGGAATTTCGACTTCCCCTTCATTCATATCATTGAGGGTAAATAATTGCATAATAAGCAAAATCGGCCTTCTTTGTTCAGTCGGGAGACGAGACCGTAAAAAAAGATTTTGTTCCGGAGGAGTGTATATGATTTTGGCTGGTTTTATCGTACCTATTAATTTGTCATCTTCAAAACGGTAATTGGCCAGATCATAGATTTTGTTTTCAGAAATAACCTGGATGACAGGCCGACTCATTTTAATCTCATTAAGAGTTGCATTCCAGTCGGTTGCTGCCTGTTCCTGGAAAATTGTATTTTTTTTGTAATAAACACATCCCAGCATGATAGAGGTCGAAAGCATGAAGACCAATATCTGCAGAGGGCCAAAAGAAAAGGAATAGTTTCTCATAATGTTAAGATTTCTGGGTGATTAGATTCAGAAGTGAAGGTATTTATTTAAATTAGCCATTAATTGAAAAAGAAAAAAATGATGTAGATCATTCTGAGGGTAAACCTTTATATGAATACTGAACTAACACAACTTTACTCTCAAAAATCGCCCTTCACGGAATGATATTTGGTGTTGTACGAATATGCGAATAATCTGGTGTCTTTTATATTTTATGGGCTCAGTGGCATCCATTGGCCAAACTGCTGAAGAAAAATTTTTGCGTGAAAATGTCAGACCGATTGATTTTTCCGCTCCTGGTGAAGGAAAATCAATGCAAATGATTAATCTCGCCGCAAAAGATTACAGGTTTTTCTTTGTGGGGGAAGAACATTGGCAGGCGATGAATACCCGTATTCAATACGGTTTTTTGATTAATCTGCACAAAAATGGAAATGTAAGAAACCTGATTGTAGAAGCCGGCTATAGCTATGGCCACATGATTAACCGATATCTTGAAACAGGTAACGAACAATTGTTAATCAAGGCAATATACGATACACCTGTGTGCCCTGATGACCTGATGGAGTTTTACCGCAA
>JAGQVA010000921.1 GCA_020438265.1 Bacteroidota bacterium | reverse complement strand
CCCTTTTACTACCGAATCAGTAAGTCTTTTCCTAAAAATCAAGGGAATGGGCTTCGATTTTGTGGAAATTCCGGTTGAGCAACCTGACCTGATTGATCCTTATAAAGTAAAGGGAGAACTTGATCGCCACGGATTAAAAGCTACTACCTGTGCTGCATTTGGTCCTGAGCGGGATTTAACACATGAAAATCCTCAGGTTTGGAAAAATTGCCTGAATTATATCGACCGATGTCTTGAGTACGCAGAGATATGGGAAAGCGAATTTGTTGCTGGTCCAATGTATGCTGCAACGGGAAAAGCGAGGCATATTTCCTCCGAACAACGAAAAACAGAATGGGAACGAGCGGTAATTAATTTGAAAAAAGCCTGTGTAATGGCTGAAAAAAGAGGGGTAAAACTGGCTTTGGAACCTTTGAACCGCTTTGAAACCGATTTGGTCAATTCAGTAGAAAAAATGATGAAACTGATTCATGAGATTGATCATCCTTCCGCGGGAATTCTTATGGACGCCTTTCACATGAATATCGAGGAAAGGGATATGGAATCAGCTTTTAAGCTGGCTGGTGAAAAAGTGTTACATGTTCATGTTTCAGAAAACAATCGGGGGATTCCCGGAACAGGCCAAACTGACTGGAAAGGCTTAAAAAAAGGCTTACAGGCCATTGATTATCAAGGGCCGATCTGTATCGAGAGTTTTACTCCTGAGATAAAGGAATTGGCTGGTGCAGTTTGTATTTGGGAGTCATTGGCGGATGATCAGGATGAATTTGCCCGAAAAGGATTAAGGTTTTTAAAGGATTGGATAGATGATTATTAAGGGAAAAGCAGGCTCAATTTTTTATAAAAAGAGCCTTCCCTTTCTTATTCTTGTCTAACGATTCAGATTTTTTTTAATCAACTCAATTCGTTGCTCCGTGCAACAGTACGCTCCTCCGCCGTCTGGTGGAGTATTCATCACATAGTCAAGGAGTTGAGCCTCTGTAGTGGTCGCCACATGCATTCGCGTATCTGAAGAGGCATAATAGATGAAAATCTCTCCATTTTCCCTTTTTACCCAACCATTGGAAAACAGAACATTGGAAACATCTCCAATCCTTTCATCATTGATTGGCCCCATAAAATAACCTCCGGGAGAGTAGAGCAGCTTTGTAGGATCGTTTAAATCGGTCAAAAACATATAAAGCACATACCTGAGCCCAGCTGCGGTATTTCTCACACCATGTGCCAGATGAAGCCATCCTTTAGCAGTTTTAATGGGAGCGGGTCCCTGACCATTTTTCATTTCTTTGATGGTATGGTAAGCCTTGCGTTCAATGACTGATTCTTCTTCAATCACAGGATTTGTCATATCATCCAATAATCCCCAGCCTATTCCTCCTCCTTTTCCCGGATCGATAAAACTATCCTGCGGACGGGTGTAAATAGCATATTTCCCATTGACAAACTCAGGGTGGAGTACACAGTTTCTTTGTTGATTGGAAGGGGTTTTCAGATCCGGAAGCCTTTCCCAGTTAATGAGATCTTTGGTACGGGCAATCCCACATTGTGCATCAGCAGAGGAAGTATCTCCGGGGGGAGCATCCTTGGCTTTCCGTTCCGTGCAGAATAGGCCATAAATCCAGCCATCCTCATGTCTGACCAGTCGGATATCGTAAATATTCACATCTGGTTCTTCGGTTTCAGGCATAAGAATCGGGTAATCCAGAAAGGTGAAGTTGTCAATTCCATTATCACTCACAGCTGTGCCAAAAAATGATTTTCTGTCTGCGCCTTCTACCCTGGCTACCAGATAGATTTTTCCATTCATCTCTATCGCGCCGGCATTAAAAGTAGCGTTGATTCCCATTCGCTCCATAAACCAGGGGTTGGATTCGTAATTCATATCGTACCGCCAAATCAGAGGAGTATGCTCTGCGGTTAGTACAGGATATCGATAACGGTCAAAAATCCCGTTTCCCAATTCCTCTTTTTCATTTTTTCTTTGGAGGAGCGAATCGTGGGCAGCTTGTAATTTTTTCAGTCTTGAGTCAAAAATTTCTCTGCTCATTTCATAGAGGTTAAAAGTTTTGGTTAAAGTGTTTATACAATTTTGAGGAATTTATTTATTAGTCTTCCATTTTGTCATACCAGTTGATTTTCAGGATATATGAAGCAATGGCAACAAAAATCAGGGAAATAGTCATATTTACATAATTACCGATAACCAGATAAATTGGTGCTGCAATCAGAGCTGTTTGCCAGATAATCCCTACCAGTACATTCAGCATATCTCTGGAGAAAGAAGAATTATTTTGAAAATCGGGATCTTCTGCAATTGTTTTTTCATGAACAGGCTTCCAGAATCCCCATGGTCTGACAGTCTTGTAAAAGGTAATCAACTCGGAATCAGGTTGTGGATCAGTCAGTAAACTCCCTGCAATACAACCAATCAGAGAAATCAGCAACATTAAGGGGAAACGCGCCAAATCAGCCGTTAGAGGAATAAATGAGACATCCAGGTAAGGAAGGAAAAGCGCTGTTGCGATACCTGCTGCCATTCCCCAGAAATATCCATAACCGTT
>JAGQVA010000920.1 GCA_020438265.1 Bacteroidota bacterium | reverse complement strand
ATTCCCTATCAGATGAAAAGAACTATGATCATTTTTGGTTGGTTTGCAGTGGTAACCCTGTTTGCTCTGGGACTTCTGTTTGTGAATAATTTTCGGGTGGTAGAAGACGATTTTACCATTGTGAGAGGGAAAATCAGTGGGGAAGTAACCACGACCCAGGACGAGTATGGGGAAAGAAATACTTCCTTAAGGCTCTATTTGGCAGGGCGAAAGGGCGTGTATGGTTTACCGGGCAAGCTGCTGGAAAAAGCCAATCAGGACATCTACCAGCTTCAGGATGGAGACGAAGTTATTCTCACGGTCCGAACTCAGGAAAGCCGCGACATCATGGCGAAATCTTTGGATCACACTTCTATCTGGGGGATTGAGAAAGTAAATGGTCCCACCTATCTGACGTTGGAGCAGGCCATTAATTATCATCGTAGTTTTCGGACGCTGGTTTATGCGGGATTTTTCTTTGCGATGGCTTTGGGGTTGGGGGTTTATTTGGTGAGGGGGTGAAGGATTTTTTGTTTTTAACGGCTGGACTACCCGCCAGTGGTAAAGCGCAGCAAATCACTAGCCTGCGTAGACGATCTTATACGATTTTTTTATTTTTCGTTAATTACCTCTGCTATTTCTTTAGCAATTTCTTCTACTGTATAAGCAGATGTATTTCTAGCTACCTTATCCGCTAAACTTGGACTAAAGTCAAGTACTTCTCTTTTATTTATATTGTGCCAAATTGGTAATACTATCTGTTCGCCTGATACTGCTTTTGTGATAATTCCATCCAATTCGTAATTGGTCCACCCTTTTTTAATAAAATCTCGGGAAAGAACAACTACTCCAAATCTGCTATTTGCAAGACCTTTGTCGATTTTTTTTCTCAAGCTGTCCCCTATTTTCATTTCAAATTCATCAAACCATACCGCAAGGCCTGAGTTTCTGAGAGCAATGGCAAGAGGTCTTACTACTTCTTCCTTATCTTCTGAAGCGTAAGAAATAAAAACGTCATATTCCCTAATTACCATATCATTACCAAAGCCGACTTGCTTATCTCTTACTAATGATGGAGCTGTAGATAAAGCAGGTTGGCGTGCAACCGGAAGAGGATTAGGTAGTATTCTTATTGAACTCTTTACAGAACCACGTAATCCCTGCAAATCTACAGTAACAAACCATATACCAGAACTTGGAATTGCAATTCTAAATGGAGATTGTTTAACTAAACCTCCTCTATAAGAATGCCTCTTTCCATTTTTATAATTTCGCAAATTTATAGAATCCATTAACCTAACATTTGCAGCACTACCTGAAAGACTAACTTCTACAATTTCTCCCTTCTTCCGATTCCCTAAATCGTATTGATTAAATTTCATATACTTGATAAATATTATTTTGCCTGAAATTACAAATATTTATCACCATATACCACTTTTCTGATACAGATTTAGGGCAATTGCCTCAGAATATTGAATTAAGAAGATGTAAATCAAATTTTGTTATTCCAATATGCCATATTTTTTTGAAATACCTTTTAATTGGCAGTAATTGATGAATGACAGGTTCAATTTGTTGAAGCTAAAATTAAAAAACTAATCAGCCGAACATAATCAATATATCGCATAACATTAAGGATTCTATCAGCTGCCGCCACAGGCGCTAGCTAATAGAATCCTTAATGACAGATACCATGTAACACACTGCTACCTTTCATTCCATAAATATCCAAAATTCACTCTTAAAATGTAATTTTTTAAAAGCTTCCTGAATCTTTGAATCTCCTATCCCTTCTTCAGCAACACATCCACAAAACACTCCAGTACCACTGTAATCCTTCCGAATGTCACAAAGTATATGCCTAGAGCTACTCCCCTACTCGCCTGAGAATCTGTCCCTTTAATTTTTCAGATAACCAGAATCCATGATTTTCGAGCTTATCAAGAATTGCTTTTCCAGAGGAGATGCTTATTCGGTCAGGCATTGGCGATGTCTTCCTCTACCTCGTTAATGTCGTATTGGAATACGGAAACCTTGTATTTTCCGAGTATTTCGATAAAGGCGCGTTTGGAAAGACCTACCATTTTGGCTCCCTGACCGGAGGTGATCAGACCTTCGTCAAAGAGCTTGGCAGCAAATAGCATGGTGAGCTCAAATTTGCTGATGGTGAGGCCTTCAGGAAGGTTTAATTGTATACTCATGACTTTTTTTTATTTCATATCCACTTTTTTCAAAAAAAGTGGAGCAAAAAACTGGGAAATCGAGAATGGCAATAAGGAGCCTATCTCCCTACCTCTCAAACTCCAAATTAAAAAAATGAAAATCCGGATTCGGCAAATCAATCGTAAACCCCGTCACCTCCCCCGCAGAATTCAGCTCAAAAGTAACCAGTCCAAAAGGCAAATAAGAATCCTTAAACTCTACCTTGAAGGTATTATAATGAAAATGCTCAAGCCTGCCGGTGAATAATTCTTTCGTGGGTAACAACGTCAGATACAATTTCCCAGACTCGAATTTCACCTCTGCTTTTCCGTACATTTTGTCTTCGTAGATGCCTGCGTATTCTTTTTCCTTCAGGG
>JAGQVA010000919.1 GCA_020438265.1 Bacteroidota bacterium | reverse complement strand
CTCCGTGGTCGCGCGGTTAATATCCAGAGGGTGAATAAGGTATTCTTCCAGTTCTTCGGAAAAAGACGAAACGTCTATTTGTTCATCGGTTTCGACATTGCTGATCATGTCTTCGATTGATTGATCGAGGTCAGATTGCGCTGCTGCCATATTCATTAGGCAGACAATAAACAGGGTGATCTGTAGAGACGCGATTAATCGCGTCTTGACGGTTGTAGCCGCGATTAATCGCGTCTCTACAGCGATAACAAACCATTTCATGTTCAAATCTGATATTGAAGTGAGACATGAGGGGTATATCCCAACAATTCATGAAAGCTGAATGCTGCATCAATCTGAAGGTTTTTGTGCTGTAAACCGAGCCCTCCGCTGAGGCTAAGCGGTTCAGTCCCAAAGCCAATTCTTGCAAACAACCCCGAAACAATGACATATTCCAGTCCTGCCTTAAATGATACCGGATGGTCAATATCTTTCTGAATATCAGCAACTAATATCAGATGATCATTCGGCTGATAGGCAATCCCTGTGGTAAAAACGGTTGGGATATCTTCCAGCCCATTCTGATAATTCAGGCTACTACGGTTAATATTCCATACATGAAATCCGAGGGTAATTTCAGCATTGACCTGGGTCTGAAGACCAATACTTGCCCAAAGAATGGAGGTATTTCCATGATCTTTGATGGTGAGATTTCCATAGTGAAACCTCGTACCAAGACTGATGCGTTCCATAAGCCTGATGGCATAGGACAAACTTGCCTGATTTTCCCGATAAGCTTCAAACCCAAACGACCCGATCGTTGCCCCGATTGCCTGTTCTTCAGCAAAGGGAAAAACGATTCCGGCGTGGCCATAATTGAGTTCGGATAATCCAAACCTTCGCTCTGCGTAAACTCCCAGAAAAGGATGTTGAATTCCGGCGATTCCGGCAGGGTTGTAGAAAAGGTTCCAGAAATTCTGTTTGATTGCGGTGTGTGCATTGCCCATGGAAATAGCTCGGGCTCCTGCGGTTGGCGGCGGATCAATGCCCGCTCGTGAACTGGTTGTGCTAATTGCGACAAAAAACAACAACCAAAGTAATTTTTGGTGTTTCATTTGTGTTAATATTGTGTTTAAATGGTTATTGGCTTTTGGTTTTTAGCCTTTAGCTGTTGGCTTTTAGCTCCTGGCACGGAGTGAGTAGCTTGCCAAAAGCTAACGGCCAATACCCAATAGCCATATTGTGCAACCACTCTTAACGAATAATTCTATTTAGGAGTTTTATCTTCTATTTCAATATGATCCAAGAACAATTTTCACAAACCTTAGCATATCTTTACAGCCTGCTTCCGATGTACCAGCGGGATGGCTCAGTGGCTTTTAAAAAAGGACTTGAGAATACTGAAAAACTCTGCTGGGAGCTGGGGTTGCCACAATGGCAGTTTCATAGCATTCACGTGGGTGGAACCAATGGTAAAGGTTCTGTTTCGTCTATGCTGAATAGCGTGTTGATGGAATCCGGATATAAAACCGGATTGTATACATCTCCTCATCTTCAGTCATTTACAGAAAGAATTCGCATCAATGGCAAAGAAATCAGCCAGCGAAAAGTGGTAGATTTTGTTGAAAAATATCGCCATTTAATTGAATCTATTAGCCCCAGTTTTTTTGAATTTACGGTAGCAATGGCTTTTCACTTTTTTGCAGAAGCAGAAGTAGATATTGCTGTAATCGAAGTAGGACTGGGAGGACGGTTGGATTCGACCAATATCATCAAGCCTGAAATGAGTGTTATTACCAATATTTCGTATGACCATCAGGCAATGTTGGGGGATACTTTGGGACAAATTGCAGGCGAAAAAGCAGGGATTATTAAAAAATATACACCAGTAGTTATTGGTGAAAGACATCCTGAGACTGATTCCGTTTTTGTCGAAAAAGCGGCTTTGGAAGGTGCTCCGCTGTTTTTTGCACAGGATACAATTAAGGTTACAGAAGCGATTCCCAATCTCAAAGGCCAGGAAATCAGAGGTGTTATTTCCAGAGAAGAAGAACAGGAAGAATTTGCCTATCAAATTGACCAACGGGGAAATTACCAAACCAAAAATCTCATTACTACCCTCAAAGCTATTGATGTGATGATCGAGGATGGTTGGGAAATAGATGCAAAAGCAATTAAAAAGGGATTAGCCAAAACGGCAACGAATAGTGGTTTAAGTGGGCGCATGCAAAAGCTTTCTCAGAAACCTTTGATATTCTGCGATACAGCTCATAATGAAGCAGGTGTCAAAGATGTGCTGGAACAATTAACCCGGATTCCGCATGACCAGCTCCACATGGTTTGGGGAATGGTAAATGATAAAGATCACGATAAAATTCTGGCGCTGTTACCCAAAAATGCCAAATACTATTTTGTAAAACCTGATGTTCCCAGAGGTCTGGATGCAGGAAAATTGGCTGAAAAAGCAGCCGCTTACCAATTAAAAGGAGAGATTTTTAATAGTGTCGCTGATGGATTAATTGCGGCTCATCAAAATGCTGTCGTCAGCGAAAATGATCTGGTATATGTGGGAGGTAGCACTTTT
>JAGQVA010000090.1 GCA_020438265.1 Bacteroidota bacterium | reverse complement strand
CCAAAGCAATCAAAAAAGAAATCACCAGATTTCCTGCCACACTGACTCTTTTTAGATAAGAGGCATAAACAAATAACAATGCGACCGATAGGAAGTTTATAAAAGTAATGGCAACTTCATGATGTAAATATCCCAGAAACAGGGTGGAAAAAACCAAAATCAGGAAGTTTGCAGCGAAATAAGCGGTGAGTACTTTTTTTACAGAAAGAATCGCATTGACAACCGTTTTCCGGGGTTTATTGATGCGGTCAATGCGGAAATCGTAAACATCATTTATCCAGTATCCCGTGGCAGCAATCACAGCAATGGTGATTGCGGTGTACCAAAACTTACTGTGTGTCAGAAAGATAAAGGTGCGATGATTGACAAAAAAACATGCAACCCCAAATGCCAGCAATGATATCAACACATTAACCGGACGCGAGATGAGGAAAAAGTATTTGAGGTCTCGGAGCATTAACAAAGGTAAAAAAAATTTGGTCTTGAGCAGATATTCAACAACAAATAGATAAAATGTTTGGCGGAATGGCTAAAGTCTGATAATTTTACGCTAGTCTACTACTGATCTTCATATTAACTGATATATGAGTACAAAACAAGGTATAATTAAAGGAAGCAAAAAAGAGAGACAGCTCGACTTTTGGGGAAAATTATATTTCCCTGAGATTTTCAAAGGGATGTGGTTCTCTTTTAAACATATTTTCAAACCTACGGTTACCATCCAGTATCCTGAGGAAAAACCCGTATTGGGACCAGAGTTTAGAGGAAGACCTGTATTGGTTCAGGAAAATGGTAAGGAACGTTGTGTTGCCTGTGGTCTTTGTGCCCGCGCATGTCCTCCATTGGCCATTAGTATGCAGGGAGCAGAGATGGAAGACGATCAAAAAGAAAGATATCCCGAAACTTTCGAGATCGATATGCTGCGTTGTATCTTCTGTGGATATTGCGAAGAGGTATGTCCGGAAGAAGCGATTGTGATGAGCCCTGATTATGAAATCAACTTCAGCTCACGCGAAGACGCTGTATATGGAAAAGATCGTCTGGTGATCGATAAAGCTCAACTCAAACCAAGACTTGATTTTCTGGCTGAAAGACGAAACAAAAATTTTGGTGAGGTTTATAACTTCAACGAAGATAATAATATCCATACGCTGAGAAATCGCGAAGAATAATTTGGATATTCATTCGTCTTACCTCCTGGGGATTGTCTCATAAGGCCAGTTTATTAAAAACACGGAGGCACTGAGGAATTGATAAGCAATTATTTATCTCCGTTCCTCAGTGTTGAATTTTTAAGACTCCTCCATTCTTTCCAATTATCCTGGCAGAATGATTCCTGTTTTGTATTCAAAAAAGTAGAATAAGATTATATAACGAGATGGCAAAAATACACGCTACCACTGTTCTGGGAATTATCCACAACGGACAAGTTGCTCTGGGGGCTGACGGACAGGCTACAATGGGAAATACCGTAGCCAAAAGTAATGTCAAAAAAGTGCGCAAGATTGGAGAGGGCAATATCATGGTAGGATTTGCCGGCTCTACATCAGATGCTTTTGCCTTGGTTGAAAAATTTGAGGAAAAGCTCAATATGTATCGCAGCAACCTTCGCCGTTCTGCAATCGAACTGGCTAAAGAATGGCGTACCGACCGCTATCTCCGCAGGCTCGAAGCGATGCTCATTGTTATGGACAAAGAAGAAGGGCTAATTATTAGCGGAACCGGAGACGTGCTTAGTCCCGATGAAAATATCCTTGCCATTGGCTCTGGGGGCGTTTATGCACGCTCTGCTGCGGTAGCATTAAAAAGACATGCTCCTCAAATGACCGCTGAAGAAATGGTCAGAGAAGGGCTGAATATCGCTGCTGATATTTGTATTTATACTAATCACAATCTGGAGATTATAACATTATAGTTTGCGCCGTTTTGAAAAACGGCGCAATGTGAAAAACGGCGCAATGTGAAAAACGGCGCAATAATACAGCGAATATTTCCATTCTGAAGAATGAAAGACTCCATATCATTTCGCCGTTTTTTAAAACGGCGAAATGAGAGAAAAAATCTTATTTATCTCTCCTCCCCCAACTCATCAATCTCCTTATTCAAGCTAAGAAGCGTTTTCAGGTTTTTATCCAGATCACGAATGATCTCACCTTTATGGTCATTGAATTTATCCTTTAATCCTCCGATTAGCTGATGATAATAGGCTATCCCCTCTTCGAGATTTTGGGCAAAAGTTTTTAAATATTTCTGCTGCTTTTGGGTAACGGCGTTCTTTGATTCGGATAATTTATCCTTCAAATAATCAATATAAATACCCAATTCTTTCATGAACATATTAGGCCGCGCTATTTTTCCTATGACATCACCTCTTCCATAAATATGATCTGTGATTTCTTTTAAGCTCATCGTTTTTGAGAAATAAGCCATATTCGGACCAGGACAAACAGAAACCCCTTCTCCTTCCCTTCTTGTATCCATCTCATTGACCAATAAGGCTGAAGTGCCTAAACCAACACAGATGCAGGATTTTTCTACAATCTGATTATATTTCTCATTATACTCTTTAAAAGGCAGGCCTTTCTGTTCCAGTTCTTTTAACTTATGGTACTGATATTCACGGGAAGCAATACACAGATCCTTTTCGGCAAACTCATTGTTTAATGCCACATATTTTTTCGGACAAGCGCTTCCTGGTCTTCCTTTGATAATCAAAGAGGCTTTTTCCAGATCTTTGGTATTACCTTTAAGATTGTTAAACGGAACGCCTAAAGGCGAAATATTGCTGAGATATAAATCTTTTTCCTTTGCATTCATCAATTTCTGAATCGTGCTGTTATCGACGGTTGTCGCTTCCGGAACCAATAAAAAGGGACTTCCCCATCCTACAGAATCCAGTTCGTAATGCTCAATCAAAAACTGATGTTCCTCAGCTGTTCCAACACCTCCCTGAGCAGTAACTTTCAGCGGTAAGGGCCCTGATGGAATAAAACGATTTTTTCGGGCAAGTGCATCGACACAAATTTCATGAGTTGCCTGGATCAACTCTTTTCGCTTATCTCTAAACTCTGCCAAAACTGGTCCCAACAAGTAACCGTCGGTTGCAAAGGCATGTCCTCCACAATTAAGTCCCGACTCGATGCGATATTCAGAAACCCAAAGGCCCTTTTTTGCCAGAAATTTTCCCTGGATAAATGCAGACCGGTAATCGCTTACTTTCAGGATAATTTTTTTCTTTATTTTTCCATTCTGATCAGGGTAAAAATCATCAAATTGCTCCACATAACTATATAAACGGGGATTCATCCCTGCAGAAAAAACTACTGAAGATTGTAAATCGCTATTGGCATAACCTCTTAAAGCAGCATGTGCGTCATTATATTCAATCGGGAGTTTTTCGCCTTTTTTATAATTGGTCTTATCAATTTTGGTCATGATATTTACATCAATACTCCCCATGGAAAGCTTATCATTGACCCATTTTTTGATTTCCGACAGATGAAAATGCTTGTCTGTTAACTGCTGAAATTCTTTTTTCATTTCAGAAGTATCTGGCAACATATTGAAGTAATTTTTGACTTCGTTGCTCTTTTTAGAAGCGATCTCTTTCAATTCCTCAAATTTCTTCCCTGCCAGTTCATTGATTAGATTGAGATAGGAAGTAATTCGCTTTGCTCGAAAATCCTCTACTTTTTCAGTTATTTCCTGATAGGGAATTGCATATTTTTCACAGTAAACTTTCCTCATTTTTTCCAGTAGAATATCATCAACCAGTGAAATAACTGAGTCCATTCCGTACTGAGAAACTTTTAAAGGAGTATCAATGGTAAATGCTATCCCCATCACAGGAATATGAAATGAATGTGTATTAAGCATGAGTCACTATTTGGTTTAAAAGCCCGAAATAGGATAATGCATGATTGGGATCAAATGACTTAAGTCAGTGGAAGTTACCTTAGATAGGTAAAGTAAAATAAAAGCTGCTACCCATTCCTTCTTCAGATTCTACCCAAATTTGCCCTCCGTGTTGTTTGATCACTTTTTGGCAAATGGCCAGACCAATTCCTGTTCCAGGGTATTCTTCCTGTGTATGGAGACGTTGGAATGCTTTGAAGATTTGTGTCTGGTATTCAGGTTTGATACCGATTCCATTGTCTCTTACCCAGAATTGATGATGATCTTCAATTCTGGTATGGGTTACCTGAATAAGCGGAGGGGTATCTCCATGAAACTTTAAGGAATTACTGATGATATTCTGAAATACCTGAATGAGGCCACTATGGTAGCCATAAATAATAGGCATCGCGCCAATTTTAATAATCGCTTCTTCGGACTGAATCTGGCTTTGAAGATTGGTCAAAACTTCCTGTAACAAATCATTGAGATTTATCCATTCTCTCTTCTGGTCGTTATGCCCGATTTTGGCGTAAAGCAATAAGTCTGAGAGCAGATGATGCATCTGATGCACTCCATTATTCACGAAGGCCATATATTCCTTGGCTTCGTCACCCAGGATGTTGCCATACTTGTGTTTAATGACTCCTGTATAACTTCCGATTGTCCGCAGAGGCTGCTTGAGGTCGTGCGAAACAGCGTGAGCAAAATCTTCCAGTTCGAGGTTGGAAAGCTCCAATTCGCGGTTTTTTGTTTCGATTTCACTCTTTTGCTCAGATAACAACCGATTGGTTTTTGCCTGAATACGATACCTCATAAAGATAATACTCAAAACTCCGAGTAACAGAGCCGCAATCGCCAGACCTGTTACAGTAAGATTCCTCAAACGGTTAATTTTCTCCTGACCTTCCAGTTCGCGAATTTCACTTTCTTTTTTTTCGAGATCATAATCAGCCTGAATAGAGGCAATTGCATCCGTTTTGTTGCGATTTTGTAAACTATCCTTTATGTTGGAATAGCGGCTTTGATAACCATAAGCCCGGGCATAATCATTCTGGTCAAAATAGACCTGCGCCATCAATTGACAGGCATCCCGGACAGATTCTGCGGCAGAACTTTCCCGGCCTTTATCCAGACTTTTTTGAAGTACGACAATAGCACTGTCGTAATTTTTCTGCTGAATATACACTGCTCCAATCTGATTATACGTTTCAGCCTGAAGGCTTTTATTATCTATCTCCTGGTAGATCGGCAGTGCCTTGTAATATTGATTTAATGCTTTTAAGGGAGCATTTGTATCTTCGTAGAGACTCCCAAGTTTGAGATGGGTCATTGCTATCCCTTTCACATTACCAATCATTTCGGCCATTTCCGCAGCCTTTAAGTAATTAGAAAATGCCTGATCAAAATCTCCTTTCTTTTGGAAAACTTCTCCTATACTAATATAGGAAAACAGGATTCCAATTGAATCTTTTTCTTCCTGGCGGAAATCGAGTGACCGCAAAAAATAATTCAGGGCTTCATCAAGATTACCCTGGATATAGGAGATTTGTCCAATATTATTATAAGATCGGGCCATTCCAACCTGATCATTAATCTCTTCTCTGATCTGAAGTGCTTGCAGCAAATTACTTAACCCTTCCTGATAACGCCCCAATTGCATATAGATCAGCCCTATGGTATGATAGGCTTCCGCTTCTCCTTTAGGTTGGTTTAACTTCCCGGCCAGAAAAAGAGACTCACTGGCAAGGCGCATTGCTTTGAGGGGTTCGTTGTCTTTGAGATCATAAGCCTGCTCTTTGAGCAGACGGATTCTGGCTTCAGAGTTTCGGGAACTCCTCCCCAGTTTGGTTTGCAGGTTATTATCAGTAGAATCCTGAGCCAGGGCCAATCCTCCCCAGAAGCAAATCAAAGCTAATATGAATATCCGTATCCTCATATTCCCGATTGAGAAACAGGCAGAGAAAAGAAAAACCGGCTTCCCTGCCCGGGTGTAGATTCTACCCAGATTTTACCGTTAAGATTTAAAACTATTTTTTGACATATAGCCAGTCCAATACCGGTTCCCTGATATTTTTCCTTGGTATGTAACCGATGAAAGGCCATAAATACTTTTTCAAAGTACCGGGGACTAATTCCGATACCATTATCTTCTACTGAAAAAACATGGTTTTTTCCCTCTGTCCAATATTCTATTTTCACTCTTGGATCAACCCCATCCTGCTTAAATTTGATTGCATTGCTAATGAGGTTTTGAAACAACTGGGTCATAGCTGTGCGGCTGGCCTCCAAATGTGGTAAAACAGCTACCTCCACCTCAGCATCAGCTTCTGAAATCTGGGAGTCCAAAGATTGAACAACCTGATTGACAATCTCATTCAAATCGACCAGTTCTTTTCCCGTTTCAGAGCGAGCTACCTGAGAATATTCCAATAAATCGGAAATCAGGGTGTGCATATTTTTCACACCGTCTGTTACCAGTCCCACATATTCACGACCATGTTTATCGAGTTGGTCAACGTATTTTTTTTCAATTAAATCGGTATAATTGGCAATGGTTCTCAACGGTTGTTTCAAGTCATGAGAAACCACATGGGCAAATTGTTCCAGCTCCAAATTTGATAATGCCAACTCGCGATTTTTCGTTTCAATTTCTGTTTTCTGTACAGAGAGTAATCTGTTGGACTTTTGCTGAGTCCGGAAACGCATGATAAAAATTCCCATCAGACTGAGAATAATAATCCCCCCCAGCGCAATAGAAACACCATACCAGGTAAGTTCTGTAATTCTGTCTTTTTGCTTTAATTCCTGAATCTGACGTTCCTTTTCATAAATATCATACTGAGCTTTCAGGCCAATGATGGATTTGGTCATCGCATCATTAAAGAGGCTATCATTCAGTTTTTCATATTCTTCCCTGAAAAGAAAGGCTTTTTCAAATTCCTGTTTTTCAGCGTACAAATCAGCCAGTTTATCGTAAGCATTTTTCTCAAAGACGGCAGCTCCAATATCAACTGCCAGACTACGACCTCTTTCCAGATAACGCTCAGCCTGATTGAGATCACCCGTTTTCAGATATAAACCTCCCAACTCCAGTGCTGTTTCGAGATTCCCCTGCTTGTCTTTGATTTCTTCCTGAACTGCAATAGCCTGATTTAAGGTTATGAGAGCGTTATTAACATCTCCCAGCTCATTATAAATTCGTCCCAGACTCAGGAGTCCCGATCCGATCCAGAGCTTATTTTCCATTTGGGTATAAAGATTCAGCGCTTCTTTATACAGTCGTTTAGCCTCCTCGTATTCCTTCTGAACCTCTTTAATCCTGGCCATTTGCTCAAATGTTCTGGCCATCCCAACTTTACTTTCCCTGGCTGTTTTTAATTTCAGAGATCTGTTTAGATAAGATAATGCCCGCTCCAGATCCTCCTGTTCAATAAACAACTCAGCGATATTAGAATAAACCGCAAACATTCCTTTTTCATCTCCTACTTCTTCTCTGATTTTCAGACAGCTCAGATAACTTTCCATGGACTCTTTATACATCCCCTTTTTGGAATAAATGATCCCCATGTTGTTATACACATTCGCCATCCCATCCACCTGTCCTAATTCTTCATAAATCTCCAGAGAACGTTTTTTAAATTCCAGGGCCTTGTCATATTGCCCCATTTTACTGTAGGTAACTCCAAGGTTAATACAAGACCAGGCTATCCCGTACTCATCGTTGATTTCCTCTCTGATCCTCAAAGCTTCCAGATGATTCGTTAGCGCCTGGTCAAAATCCCCCTTCATTTCCGTGATATTCGCCAATGTATGGTAGGTATTGGCTACTCCATGTTTATCACCAATTTCATCGTAGATTTTGAAAGCTTTTCGGTTGCATTCGAGGGCTTTATCATATTCCCCCATATTATACCAAAGCATCACGCCTTTATCATTGCATGCCCTGGCCAATCCTTTGTCATAATCAAGCGTATCAGCCAGACGGATTGCCTCATCAAGATGCATAATTGCAGCGGTGGGATTTTCTTTTTCAACCGCCCAGGCCAATTGAAGAAGTGCATCAACCTTGACAGTATCTGTAGTAGATTGATTCAGGATTTCCAGAAGGCTATCAACTGCTGCCTGGGAAAAAAGGGTATGAGTCCCAATGGAGATTGAGATCAGAATGAGGAGAAGTGTTCTGCTGAGGGTCGATAGCATAGTCATAGTTACCTCTGATTTTCTGATTCTATTTTCTGGCAACTATATCATTAACGAACTTTCATTTGTGATAGTGCCGCTTCAACCGTATGAACCGGTAATTGGCAGGAATGATTTTCACAGACGAAGATAGTAGTTTCAGTTAACATCCTATTTGCCAGGAGGGGGATTTCACTCCCCGTTTCACTCCCTGCAAAAATCCGGCCGGGATGGTAGGATTGATCAAGTTTTTGTCTGAATCCCAGTGCATTTTCTCCGGTGATTGCAATTTCGTAATAGGGAAACAAATCTTTGAGGATTAAACTGGCCCAATTAGCGTGAAAAGAGCCTGTTTTCAGAACTGCATCTTTTACATTGGCCAGCATTTGTTGAGCTATTTTTAAGTAGGAATGATCCCCGTAAATGAGTCCCAGCGAATGGAGCGCATGCGCCAGTACAGAGTTTGATGAAGGCGTAACATCATCCTGAACTTCCGTTTTTCGCCTTACCAGAATATCATCCTCATCCGAGGTGTAGAAAAACATGCCTGTGGCATCATCAAAATAATGCGTTTGGATTGTCTGAACATAAGCCTGAGCACGTTCCAGCCAATATTCATCAAAAGTAACCTGATAAAGGGCGATATATGCATCAATCAAATTGGCATAATCATCCAGGAAAGCGTTAATGGTTCGTTTTCCCTCCTTGTAGTTGCGGTACAGCTTATTTCCCTCAACCAAATTTGATTCGATAAAATGTGCATTTTTAAGCGCTGCATTCAGATATTCAGGTTTATCAAAAGCGCGGTATGCATCTACATATCCCTTAATCATCAGCGCATTCCAGGATGTGAGAATTTTATCATCCAGGCCCGGACGTACGCGTTTTTCACGAACTGCAAGCAGTTTTTCCCGATTGGCTTTCAGCTTTTCCTGCAAACTGTCTTCATCCAACTGCCAGCGCCTGGCAAATTTGGTTTCAGAATCGAGGACAAAAAGTACGTTTGTACCTTCCCAGTTTCCCGAGGGGTGTACATTATAATAGTCAGCAAACAAACGAGCATCCTCACCCAGGATTTCTTTAATCTCGTCGAATGTCCAAACGTAGAATTTACCTTCCTCTCCTTCACTGTCTGCATCTAAAGAAGAATAGAATCCTCCTTCCGGAGAGGTTAATTCCCTTTCGATAAATTCAAGGGTCTGAAAAACTACCTGCCGATAAAGTTCCTTAGGTTTTTCCCTCCATGCTTCGGCATAAAGTGAAACCATCTGTGCATTGTCATAAAGCATTTTTTCAAAATGCGGCACCTTCCAGTATTTATCGACAGAATAACGGGCAAATCCACCTCCCAGATGGTCAAAAATTCCTCCCTGAGCCATTTTTTCAAGGTTATTTTCCACTGCTTTCCGAATCATGCTATTCTCGGTGAAATAGGCCGCCCGCAACAAAAACAGATTATTCACCGGCATAGGGAATTTATTAGCGCTCACATTTCGGCCTCCCCATTCCATATCTATTTCCCCTACCCAATCGATTAGCATTGACGAAAGCTCCTGACGACTAATCTGGTTTTCTTCGGGCATCCTGATTACCCGATCCATCTGATTCATCGCATTGGTCAGATTGGTGGCGTATTCAATCGCTTTTTCCGGTTCATTCTTATATAATTCTGCCAACTGATTAAGCACACTGATCCAGCTTGCTTTAGGAAAATACGTTCCTCCGTAAATTGGTCTTTTATCAGGCAAAGCCACCGCATTGAGTGGCCAGCCACCTCGCTGAGTCATCAACATCACCGCATCCATGTAAATTTTATCTACATCAGGGCGCTCTTCCCGGTCAACCTTGATACAGACAAAGTGGCGATTCATGATTTTGGCTACTTCCTCATCTTCAAAGCATTCTTTTTCCATGACGTGGCACCAGTGGCAGGCAGCATATCCAACACTGACAAGAATGAGCTTATTTTCTGCTTTTGCTTTATTCAGGGCTTCATCGCCCCAGGGATACCAGTCCACAGGGTTATGGGCGTGTTGGAGAAGATAGGGAGAGGTTTCGTTAGTGAGGTGATTGGGCATTGGCTATTAGCTTTTGGCCTTTGGCTATTAGCAGGCCAAAGGCCAAAAGCTAACAGCCAATAGCTGATTATACACTTACATTAAATTCTCTAAGGGCATCGTTGAGAGAAACCTTTTTATCAGTAGAAGGTTTTCTTTTTCCGATAATCAGGGCACAAGCCACGTTATAGGTTCCGGCGGGGAATGTTTTGGGAATACTTCCGGGAATTACCACAGAACGTTCTGGTACATAACCTTTATACTCAACCGGTTTATCTCCCGATACGTCGACGATTTTGGAAGAAGCGGTTAATACAACATTTGCACCCAAAACTGCCTCTTTCCCCACTCTCACCCCTTCAACTACGATAGAACGGCTACCAATAAAAGCATCATCTTCAATAATCACCGGCGCAGCCTGAACAGGTTCCAGCACTCCCCCGATTCCGACTCCTCCACTCAGGTGAACATTCTTTCCAATTTGGGCACATGAACCCACGGTAGCCCAGGTGTCTACCATCGAACCACTATCAACATAAGAACCAATATTCACATAAGAAGGCATCATAATCACACCAGGAGCGATAAACGCACCATAACGTGCAGTTGCAGGAGGTACCACTCTCACTCCCTGTGAAGCGTAATCGGTTTTGAGTTTCATCTTGTCGTGATACTCAAAAGGAGGGAGTTCAATCGTTGCCATTTTTTGGATGGGGAAATAAAGAATAACCGCTTTTTTGACCCAGTCATTGACCTGCCAGCCGTCTTCTGTAGGTTGCGCACAACGGAGAGTTCCCTTATCCAGAAGTTCGATCACTTCGCGAATGGCTTCCTGTGTTTCATTGGTTTGCATCAGCTCCCGGTTTTCCCAGGCTGCTTCAATTGTTTGCCTTAAGGCTTCCATATCTTTATTAGCTTGTATGTGGACAAAATATTTGAAGCGGCAAGTTAGCTAAACCAAATATTTTTTGCTTCTTTTTCCTGTATTTTAAGATTTTGGATTCCAATGAATGGCTACCATGCATTTTTTTAATCTCCCACAGATGGCACAGATTCCACAGATTAGTCCCATTATTAGGCGTTTTGATCTGTGAAATCCGTGATATCTGTGGGAGGTATTTAATGTCTCTAAAAAGTGTAGGGTAGAGAATAAAATAAATGGTTATGACTCTTAGAGAAGTTTATACTTATATCCTGTTCCTCATCTTCTTTTCAGAATATTCCTGTATCACTGCGCAATCCTCCTCTGATTGGCTGATCGATTCGACCCCTTATCAGGCCCAAATTCAAACCTCTGAAA
>JAGQVA010000918.1 GCA_020438265.1 Bacteroidota bacterium | reverse complement strand
CTTCCAGGTTTTCGAAAACCTGGAAGGTCTAAAATCCACATAATATGAAAATCAAATGCACCTGTAATCACCTCATCATTGACCAAACTGACTATCTCAAACATAAAGGATATCTCATCTCCGATACCCAATGGTTTGACTTTTGGGATGCCATTGACGAGGCTATCGAACAATCAGGAGCTTCCCCCAAAGAAAAGGAAGCAGCAGCAATGCGACTCAGAAAAAAAGATATTTTCAAAGTATTATGGGAATGTACAAATTGCGGTAAATTATACGTTGATGGAAAAAACGGAGAACTGATTTCCTATTCTCCGGATAATCATCATTACAATCAAATACTCAATCAAAAATGAAAATCATTCTCCCTGTCGTTATGAGCCTGTTTGTATTAGCCTGTTCCAATGGACAAGGTTCCAAACAATACGAAAATCAATCTGAGAAAATCACGAATGTAACATCCAAGGATACCCTTTTTAAAGTGTATAAAGATGATTCTGAATCAGAAGAAGAATTTGGTTATGCCAATCAAAAAGGTGAAATGGTCGTTCCTTTTGGAAAATTTTCCTATAGTTTTGCTGATACGATTATACATTACGGAACCGTCATGGAGGATTTTAAAATGATTGCCATTAACTCCAAAGGTCAGCAGCTTTATGAAGTCTATTTGTTTGACAATGGCCCTGACTATATTGAAGACGGGTTGTTTAGAATTCAGGAAAATGGAAAAATTGGTTATGCTGACGGAGAAACGGGAGAAGTGGTAATCAAACCACAATTTGCCTGTGCCTTACCCTTCGCCAATGGCCAGGCTCAGGTCGCCAACGAGTGTACCCTGGAGGGCGATGGAGAACATCCGGATATGAAGAGTGATGGTTGGTTTTTTATTGATAAGAGCGGGAAGAAGGTAAAATAAATGAATTTATTTTATCCAGGTTGATATTAGGGCATGGACAAAAGTAAAAACAAGAAACAAGAATCTAATAAGTATAAAGGAAATACCCTGTAAATCAATGGACTAACTTTTGACTTTTGCATTTCTTGTTCCTTGTTTTTACTTATATTTAATTCTGTCCAAGCACTTACTTAAAATTAAATATGTCTCTCCACTTATTTTCTTAAATCAATTCACCACAAACCGGTACCCTACCCCACGAATATTCAGGATTTTCACGTTTGAATCCGCAGCCAGTTTTTTTCGCAGTTTGGAGATAAAAACATCCAGGGTTCTGCCAATATAATCGCCTTCATCGCCCCATACATTTTTGAGGATGGTTTCCCGATCAAGCGTGGTATTGGCAGAATCATACAACAAAAGCAGAAGTTCTGCCTCTTTGCCTGTCAGCTCCGTTTTTTCATTTCCCCTGATCAGTTCGAGGTTTCTGGGATCAAACTGGTATTCACCCACAGATATATAGTGAGACTGCTCAGAGGATTGTTCTCCATTTCGCCTGCGAAAATAGATGAACCCTGCAAAAGCCAGAAAGGAAATACTCAACAAGCCAATGATTACCGGAATGCCAAGAGAGAATCCCGCATCATTAAATGGCTCTGGTTCTACTGTTTTTACTGGCGGCAAGAGGGTAATAAAAATGTGATAACAGGCCTCCGGTTGACCTCTTTCTCTACAGGGAATAATGCTATTGGCAGCAGAATTGCCCATTCTATAGCTATAGATAACCGTCTCTGTTTCACAGTTTTCCACTTCCACCAAATAACGGTTGGAAATCTCAGCCTTCTTCATCGCCTGATCAACCGTCGTAATCATGTCATCGGGGTTAAACATGAACTTCGTCGCAAATGAAATTTTATATCGACCGTCTTCTTTTTCGATAGGTAAAACCCGGGAGGTACTATCTCCAAAAGAAAGCAGCACTTCATGGCCAATCATTCGCATGGCTATCAGTGTGAGTTTTTCATCGATATTTTCACGGGTTTCTTCCTGCGCGTGAATGGGTAGGATAAAAATCCAGATGAGAAGGAGGAATATGGCTGATTTGATGTTCATAATGCAAATAGCTACTTGTTTGTTTTTTATCCAAATACATTAACAAGGTCTACGGTACAGAATTTAGCAACTATTTGTATATTGCTTTAAATAATTTCTTTTTTATTTCCTGTACCCATGACCCAAATGAAAAAGCTAGTTTTTTCTCTGGTTGCCTTTTTAGTCCTCCCTTTCCTGGGGAAAGGACAATGCTCTGATTTCTTTCGTGTTGACTTAAAGAACAACGAAATAAAGATTGTAAATGCATGGCTGTCTCAATCAAATAACTACGATATTCAGATTCTGTTCTCAGGAATCAAAAAAGGAACGTTTAGCATAAAGGTATTAGATCTTGAAAATGCCAGATCAAACAGTGTATTGCCTATTCAGTCTCACCTTGTTATTCCTCCAAAAATAAATATATCTCCTGGTGAGCAAGAAGCATTAAAAATAACAATCAAAAATATCCCCGGCCCCGGGATGTACAAAAGTAAAATATATCTTGCTGAAGATAGTGGAAAATGTAAAACAGAATTCCCCCTCATTATCAGCTTATTAGATCCAACGAAAGTATCAATTA
>JAGQVA010000917.1 GCA_020438265.1 Bacteroidota bacterium | reverse complement strand
TATAGGAAAGCCCTGTTTCAACTATGTCGTGGCTTTTGATATCCAATTGAAGATTAACGATATAAGAAGTGGATGAATCATAGGCAAAAAGATACTTCGCATATCAAATATAGCGATAGCGCTTGTTCTTCAATCGGATATCAAATAATCCTTTTAGATTTCCTTCAGTACAAATTCATTCGTAGCAATTTCTTACCTAATACCAATCTCAACCTATTATCCCCCTAACCACTTTCCCGTGCACATCCGTCAACCGATACCTCCTCCCCTGATGCTTAAAAGTCAACCGCTCATGATCTACGCCCAGCAGATGTAAAAGCGTTGCCTGAAAATCATGGACATGCACCGGATCTTCCGCAATATTATAAGAAAAATCATCTGTCTGGCCGTAGGTAATTCCAGGTTTGATTCCTCCTCCGGCCATCCACATGGTAAAACAGCGCGGATGATGGTCTCGTCCATACCTTTCAGGTTTGGGTGTACCTTGTGAAAAGGCCGTTCGGCCAAATTCACCTCCCCAGATAACCAGGGTGTCTTCGAGCAGTCCGCGTTGTTTGAGGTCTTTCACCAGCGCTGCTGAAGCCTGCTCCGAACTTTTGGCCATAATGCTGATATTATTGGGCAAATTACCATGCTGGTCCCAGCCCATGTGGTAAAGCTGAACAAAAGGAACATCCCTTTCCGCCAGCCTTCGGGCCAGTAAACAATTCGCAGCGTAAGTGCCCGGAATCCGGCTATCAGGTCCATACATTTCAAAGATATAATCAGGCTCATCAGAAAAGTCAGAAACTTCCGGAACGGAGGCCTGCATCCGATAAGCCATTTCATATTGATTGATCTTGGAATCCATTTCCGGATCGCCCCACGCCTTTTTCTGCTCTTGTTCCAGACGTTCGAGATAATCCAGGGCTCTGCGTCTTGATTCTCGATCTACGCCTTTAGGATTGCTGAGATAAAGCACCGGGTCAGCACCCGAACGAAACTGCACACCCTGATGATAGGAAGGCAAAAATCCATTGCCCCAGGCACTTACGTTGAGATTTTGGGCTTCGAGACCAGCAGAAGAAAGGAGGACCACAAAAGAAGGCAGATTCTGGTTGGGACTGCCAAGGCCATAACTCATCCAGGAGCCGATAGCTGGTCTACCCACCTGAGTCGAACCCGTTTGCATAAATAAAACCGCTGGCTCATGGTTAATCGCTTCGGTGTACATACTTCGAACCACGCAGATATCATCAGCGATTTCTGCAATGTGAGGCACCAGACTACTAAACCAGCCTCCACTCTGGCCATATTGTTTGAAATCGAAATAGGAACCCACCAAAGGAAATTTGGACTGTGCAGCCAACATGCCAGTAACCCGTTGATTGCCGCGAACAGAATCGGGGATTTCTTCTCCCCAGCGTTTTGTTAATTCGGGTTTATAGTCGAATAATTCCATCTGTGAAGGCCCTCCACTCTGAAATAGGTAAATGACCCTTTTGGCTTTGGGAAGGTGATGGAATTGGGAAAGAACTCCGCCATTGGAGGTTTTGGAAGAAGCAAATAGATTGGGCAGAGTCAGGGAGGACAGTGCCAATGCTCCCAGGCCATAGCTGGTTTGCTGTAAAAACTGGCGGCGGGTCTTTTTATATTGATTTTGGAGGAATTCCTTTTTCATGAGAATGAACTAATTGTTTGAAGAAATTTCAAGTTTTATTCTTAGTGCGGAACACGACAATGTGACCATGTCATTCCGGAAATTCAAGCCAGCAAAGCGAGCTTGAATTATCCGGAATCTTGCAGATAACTGATTTTCACTAGATCCCGGATATTTTACGCTTGCCTTCAGCTCGCGCAAAATTCCGGGATGACAAAAGGCTACTGCAAGCACTTCGTGCATATATTCATTTATCAAAAACCTTAATTGAAAACACATAAAAACTTAGTTTTTATAATATCCTTCAGTACTATTCATAATCGTATGGCTAACCACAGTCAGGGCTGCAAGAGAAGATTTTTCTTCTGATCTAAGAGACACATCCTGAGGATAAAATCCTGTGCTTAGATACTCCTGAGTAGTTTTGGGATCATTTTGGAAATGCGCCTTTTCTGCCAGATACTGCTCCAAGAGAATTGATTTTTCCGCTTGTGAGGGAATTCTTCCCGTCAATTTTCGGAAAGCCAACGCTACTGCATTTTCGGGTTTGGGGTCCTCCAGAATGATTCTACCAGCCAGCACCCGACAAGCCTCAATAATCTGAGGATCGTTGAGCATCACAAGCGCCTGCAGTGGAGTATTGGTCTGACGGCGGCGCACGTTGCACTCATTCCGACGATTGGCATCGAAAATAATCATGGAAGGCGGTGGAAGATTTCGTTTCCAGAAAGTGTAAATGCTACGTCGATACAGGCCATTTTCCGGATCAATTTCGTATTCCTTGAAATAAAATTTATTGCTGATTTCCCTCCACAAACCGTTTGGTTGGTAAGGAAATACACTTCTTCCACCCACTATCTTTTGCAGCAAACCACTTACCGCCAGTGCATTATCACGAACCATTTCCGCTGAACGGCGATATCTGGGTGA
>JAGQVA010000916.1 GCA_020438265.1 Bacteroidota bacterium | reverse complement strand
AACCAGAATAAATGCGTCCCGAATGGTGTGCAAAACTTGTTCTATCGAAGCATCCAGAAATTTTGATACATCATAACTATAAGTATATTCAACACCTTCAGGAAATTCTTTCTCCAGTTCGGCAAGTTTTTCTTTTACCTGTTTGATTACCTGGCTACCATTACTTCCCGGTGTTTGATTTAATACAATTGAAGATGAAGGGTGACCGTCGAGATTCGAATAAATATCAAAAAACTCACTTCCCAGTTCTACCCTGGCGATGTCCTTTAATTTAATTAACTCACCTTCTTCATTACTTCGGATAATGATGTTTTCATATTGTAGGGGCTCATTAAATCTCCCGGCATAGGTAAGTACATATTCCAGAGAATGCGCCATGATACCCGAGCTTTGTCCCAATCGGCCCGGACGTGCAATAACACTTTGCTCTTCCATGGCTTCAAGTACCTCCTCCGCAGAAATTTTATAGGCACGCATCCGCTCCGGATTCAACCAGACACGCATGGCATATTTCCGAGACCCCAGGATATTGGCACGGGCAACCCCGTTAATTCGTTGTAGTTCCGGAACTATCTTGGTATATGCATAGTTGTACAAAAATTTCTCATCAATTCCGTGTCCTTCCTCTTCACTGAAGATGTTGACATACATCAGCATACTGGGCTGGATGGGAGAGATGATAACTCCTTCCCGTTGCACCAGAGGCGGCAGGTTGGGCATCACCTGGTCTACACGGGTTTTGACCCTTACCACAGCCTGGTCAGGGTCGGTTCCCGGCTCAAAAATAATCCTGATCGTTCCTTCACCAGCACTGGTAGCATCCGTAGCAATGTACCTCATACCCTGGACCCCGTTAATAGAGGTTTCCAGAGGAATCAGCGTGGATTTAATCAATACGTCAGCACTGGAACCCGGATAGGCTACGAAAATGTTAACCGTGGTTGGGGAAATTTGAGGGAACTGTGAAATGGGCAAACTATTGATAGCCAATAGACCTATGAAAACTATCAAAACAGAGTTCACGATGGCAAGCACCGGCCTCTTTAATATATTATTAAACATGTTTTTCTATATGTTAGGATGAGGACATTATTCGGCGTGTACATCTAAATGACTAAATACAGACGATGGGTTCTCATACTTATATTCGATTTTATCACCACTTTGAACTTTTCGCAAGCCCTCAAGCAAGATCTGGTCTTCGATAGATAAACCTTCTGCTGCCAGGAGATAAATGTGATGCAATTCTCTTATGATTTTTATCTCTTTTGAGCTGATATGACCTTCTTTGTCCACGATAAAAACATACTTTTTATCCAGTACCTCAAAAGTGGCCTTCTGAGGAATAGCCAATACATTTTTAACCTCATCAGCCCACAAGATTGTACCGGTCTGACCATGCCTGAGCAGGCTATTCGGATTTTGGAAAGTGGCCCTGAATGCAATGTTTCCGGTTGTATTATTAAAGTCTGATTCTATGGTTTCGATGATCCCTTCCTGTGGAAATACATAATTGTTTGCCAGGCGAAGTTTCACCTTCTGAACGGTGCTGGCTTTAGGACTGGTCGCATAATCCAGATACTGAACCTCGGGAACATTAAAGTACACCCACATTTTGCTGTTATCTGACAAAGTGGTCAATAATTCTCCTTCGTCCAGTAAACTACCGAGTCGCACATCCTCAAATTTCCCAACAATACCATTAAATGGCGCCCGGATTTCTGTAAAACTCAAATGTGTTTGAGATAAAGCCAGTTCGGCTTTGGCTTTCTGCAATGTTGCATTTGCCAGTGCCAATTCATTGGGCGAGACAATATTGCTATCAGCCAGGGCTTTCGTGTTTTGATATTCTATCTGAGCAAATTCTAATTCGGCTTTTGCTTTTCCAACTTCTGCCTGATAAATGGTCTGCTGGATTTGAAATAATAATTGGCCTTTTTTTACAAACTGACCTTCATCAACCAGAATTTTTTGCAGGAACCCTTTTTCCTGAGCACGCAGATCAATATGTTGAAAAGAGTGAATCTGACAAACAAATTCATCGAAGACGGTTGTGTCGATTTTAATCGGGTTGGTAACGGGCAAGATCCCTGATTCATGCGTTTCGTGTTCCGTATGTTCTTCATGTTTACAACTTGTCATATAGATGAGCGTGAACATACCCACACATAGTAGCATGCGACTAACTACATTACTATTCATAATTTTAAGTAATTGATAATCAATAAAATAAGAAGTGGAGCTTTAAAGGCTGCCAAGGCATTAGGACTTGATAAGAAGCTGTTAAAAGCCTGGAAATTCAACACTGAGATCCTGAGGTCCGGAGATAAACAATGGATTATTAACTTTCTTCGTGTCTCCGTTTCTCTGTGTTTTTTCTTAAAATGGGCTTTTGCATACAGCAACTTGAAGTGTTAACCCAGGAAGTGTTTCCACGAATGGAAAAGGACAAAGAGTTTAGCCTTCTTTGTATTTTTTAAAGAAGTTGCGAGGGCAAAGAATTCTACCCGCTCTTTATTTGCCTGTGTGAAAGATTGGTTTTTGTGAAGCCAGTCATCATCTAATTTGTCA
>JAGQVA010000915.1 GCA_020438265.1 Bacteroidota bacterium | reverse complement strand
TTGCCCAGATTCGACCCTGGAATGCCTCTCGTCAATTTTTCCCAGGTTTCTCCACCGTCAGTACTGCGGTGAATTCCAGAACCAGGTCCACCGCCCATATAAGCAGCTACCGTACGATGACGGTCCCAGGTTGCAGCATACATCCAGTCAGGATTACGGGGATCAATGACGATATCCGTTACTCCGGTCCACTCTGCGTTGCCCAAAACCTGTTTCCATGTTTTTCCGCCATCCGTAGATTTATATAATCCTCTCTCTCCGCCAGAACTCCACAGAGGTCCCTGAGCAGCTACCCAGATGACATCGGAATTTTCAGGGTGAACGACTATTTTGGAAATGTGCTCGGACTTTTTCAGCCCCATATTCTTCCAGCTTTTACCACCATCCATACTGCGGTACACCCCATCTCCAAAAGCCACATGGCGACCACCTACGTTTTCACCGGTTCCCAACCAAAGTACATTCGGGTTATTGGGATCAATGGTGATACAGCCTGTTGAATACGAATCATAATTATCGAATATTGGGTCCCAGGTAACACCTGCATTTTCCGTTTTCCAGACACCACTGGAGCCGGTAGCAATATACCAGACATTCTCATTGTCGGGGTGAATCGCAATGTCAGCGATACGTCCCGAAGCAAATGCCGGCCCTATGTTACGTAGTTTTAGTCCGGAAAAAGTTCTCTCATTCATCGGAGAACTGTCTTTTCCTTTTTCCTGAGCCAATAGAGGAATGCTCAGGCAAATTAGCATGCTGAGGAATAGAGTTGTTAGTTTCATCTTTTGGTTTTTAATGAATACTTAAGCGAAAAAGATATCGCTTTTAACGTTAGATTTTGAGAACATTCAATTTATCGGTTAGGGTAGATTTATCCAAAACAATCCCCTTTGTGGAATTGCTAAATATGAGAAATTGGACTTATTTATATTCAGATATACTACTACTAACCGAAATCCTGAATGAATTACTCCTACTTAACCATCCTTTTCAGCTTATTGTTTTTCGGGCAAATGGCTCTCTCTCAATCGGTTAAAAACCTGGGATTTGATCTGAGCGGGTTTTCTGAAAATTATTTCAGCGTTCCTTTGGTTGATCTCGATCAGGAAAAAAGCAGGCAAATCATCGTGGACAAAGAGAAAGGGCAATATCTCGGTCATCCCACTACCCTCTTATTGGAAGATGGGAAAACGATTTTTTGTGTTTACCCCAAAGGGCATGGGCGAGGAGAAATTGTGATGAAAAAAAGTCAGGATGGAGGGCTTACCTGGAGTGACCGGCTTCAGACTCCCCCCAGTTGGAAAAGTTCATTGGAAGTTCCGACACTTTTTCCGGTTGAAGATGCGTCAGGGAAAAAGAGAATCATTATGTTTTCAGGCTTATATCCCGCCCGAATGGCAATTTCTGAGGACAATGGAGAAACCTGGTCGGAGCTAAAAACCCTCGGAGACTGGGGTGGCATTGTGGTCATGGGAGACCTAGTTCCTCTTAACACCGGAAAAGGGCATTATATGGCAATGTTTCACGACGATGGCAGATTTTTTACGAAAGAAGGACGCAGCATTGAAGAAAGCGCCAAAACACAGCAGAATCAGGCGTTATTTACTTTGTATAAAACTTTTTCTTATGATGGAGGAATGACCTGGACCTATCCACAGGCTATTTTTTCGTCTCGTATGGCTCATTTATGCGAACCCGGTTTTGTACGTTCGCCGGATGGCAGGCAAATCGCTGTTTTACTGAGAGAAAACTCCAGAAGGCTCAATTCTCACATCATCTTTTCCAATGATGAAGGAAAAACCTGGACTGCTCCGAGGCAGTTGCCCAACTCATTGAATGGAGATCGCCACCAGGCCATTTACACGCCCGATGGGCGCTTGCTCATCTCCTTCAGAGATATGGCTCCGGCAGCCTGGCGCTACAACCAACTCAAGCGAGAATGCACAGATTGTCCAGATAATTTCCTCAAAGAGCAAGCCGGACCTGTAAGTCCCACGACGGGAGACTGGGTTGGTTGGGTTGGTACGTATGAAGATCTCGTTCAGGGAAAAGAAGGGCAATATCGCATTCGCTTTAAGGATAATACCAAAAGTTCGGATTGCGCATATCCAGCGCTGGAACTCCTACCTGACGGGACCATTGTCGCGACAACTTATGGACACTGGGATGAGGGAGAGCAGCCCTATATCCTCAGTATCAGATTTACCATCAAAGACCTTGATCAAAAAATAAAAAAGAAATGAGCAGCTTTCAATTAACCGGCCTGACTGCCGCCCCAGTTACCCCGATGGACGAAAATGGCGATGTGAATTACGCGCAAATTGAAGTCTTGGCACGACTATATGAAAAAAATGGCTTAACCGGCGTTTTTATTAGCGGTACGACCGGAGAAGGCCCGTCATTAACTCATTCAGAGAAAAAAGAAATACTCAAAGTATGGGCAGAGGTGAAAGGGAGTCT
Organism: Bacteroidota bacterium; assembly: GCA_020438265.1. Lineage (GTDB taxonomy): Bacteria > Bacteroidota > Bacteroidia > J057 > J057 > JAGQVA01. The sequence goes on along the minus strand of JAGQVA010000915.1, from coordinate 114 downwards.
AAAAACCATCTATTGTGTTGGCGGGACTTCTCTTCGGGAAATGCAGGAACTGGTAGAAATGACTCAGAGGTTTGAGCTTGACGGGTATGCAATTCTTCCTCCCTATTATTATAA
>JAGQVA010000914.1 GCA_020438265.1 Bacteroidota bacterium | reverse complement strand
CCTGAAAATACGCGCAAAATAATCAGCCAAAGAAGCGGAATGTAAAAATAATAGGTCAGAGAATAATGCCCCGTAATTCGTTTGATTTGCGGAGACATAAAGGTGATGATCAGCGCAAAAAATACTGCCCAAATGGGCGGGAGCATACTTTGGCGAAGGATTTTGTAGACAAAATAAGCACAAGGGACAAAGCCCAGAATAACTGTGTAGTTAATGATTCCAACCGTAAACGGCTCAATATTAAATACCTGCTGAATAAGTTTTAAAACCCCCGTAAGCAGGGGATTCATATCCATATACACCAGATGAATGCCACCCGGATACATAAATCCGTGGTGATAAAATCCGCTCCCATGCAGGAGGTAATAACTGGTAGCGTAATACGCTTTCAGTCCATCTCCGGCGTGACTAAGTAAATATTGGTTGGGGAACAGGATGACCGGGCCAAATAGCAGCAAAACACCAATGATGACAGCCATCATTAAAATGGCCAGCGGGTGTTTGTTTACTACTTGTACGAAATCCTGCATCCGGTCGAATTATGAATCTCAAAAGTAGTAATATTCTGAGTGAAATGATGGGTTATGGAGATTTTTCTCTGGTTTGTGTTTCTAAACAAACTTCGCTGGCATTGCCGTGAAAACGCATGGCCTGGGTACAATTTTTCGCATTGGGAAAGGATACATGTTCGAAGGGAATATCATATTCGGTAAGTCTTCTCGCCAGAGATTGTGCTTGAGAATGATAACGTGGAATCAGTACTTTAGCCTCTTGTTGTTTCAGATTTCTGATCTGCTCATAAATTTTAAGGCTTTGTTTGTAATTATGCGGGAAATAATACCCTGCGATGATCAGCATATTTACAACTAAACAACAAAGGAGAATCCTCGAAAACCAGCCCTTTTGCGGATAAAATGCTAACATCACGATAACAGGAATAAAAAAATACTGAGGTACATAACGAGCATTCCACGCTTCGGGAATAATGAAAACCGATCCCAGGATAAAAACAATACACAATCCGGTGTTTAGAGCCAGTTTGTGGTTCTTTTTGTCTTTCAGCAAAAATATCCAGCCCGATAATGAAAGGATTAACATTCCTCCAAACCATGGTCCCCATCCTCCTACACGGGTATCTGGCCCTTTAAAAAAGCGTAGTTTTTCAGGGTTAAAAGTAAAAGGGATTTTCCATTTTAGCGGTTCATTCGGAGTATTTTCAGTTTGGGAAAAAGTGGATAATACCAGTTTTTCCAGGCGGTTTTTATCCAGCAATTCGTCGGGCAATTGAGTCCTGATGATCGCCGTCTGATGTTCCGGATCATTAAATGGGAAAAAGGGATCACCATGCCGCAGGGTATTGGTCATATAAGGATGAAAGGCAAAAAGCCCAATTGCTAACATGCCACCCGAACCCGCTGTGAGGATTAATCCTTTCAGGATCGCAATTTTTTGATTGATGAAAAATATAATACCAGTTCCAATAATCAGCATGCCAAGTATGGGAACGGCTGTAAATTTCAGTGAGAAACCAATTACAATACTGAGCCCGATGAGAATATAAGCCAGAAGACTGGTTTTCTTGTGATCGTTTCCAAACCAAAGAATAACCCCGCCCAAAATGACTGCCAGATAACAGGCACCAAGCATCCCATCTACATAGTGACTCAGTGTCTGCACCAGACTCACAGGATTAAAGGTAATAATTATCGAAGTGAGAATGCGCAACCATTGAGTCAGGGTAGGAATGAGGCTCAGCGAAAAATAACTTATATAAACGGTTCCGATGACCAGCAACAGTTGAAAAAGTTTCCCGGTTTCAATCATTCCTGTAAAGCTGACGACAGACGCAGAGGTAACCCAGGACCCAACCGGATAGTGATGATGAATGGAGAAATAGGAGGGTTTGCTGACAGGATTCCAGTCTTGAAGCAGCTTGAGAATCGCTTCCTGGTGATAATCCTGGCCATCAAAGGTCGTGTCAAAAATAAATCGGGAAATACCCAGACAGGCAAAGAGCATGAGTAAAACCGGAATCAGGGTTTTTCGGTGATTAATTTCCAATTGTTGGTTCGCCAGAAGTAATCCTCCCAAACTAACCAAAAAAGAAACAGGAAAAATCCACGGCTTATTTCCAATCCCCAGATACAGGCTACTCATCGCAAATAATTGAATGATCCCCATCCAGAACCATGGAAAAAGCCCGGCAATCAGATAGCTTAAGGACTGGTTTTTCTGCTGCATTTACTCAAAATGAGCCAAAAGATAGTGATTATTCAATGATAAATTTCTTTCTGATTACCCCATTTCCTGATTCAACCATCATCACATATATTCCAGCGGGAATGTCGCCAAGGTTAATTGTCAATTCACTCCTGGGAACAGATTCCAGTTTTTCTTTTTTGACGAGATGGCCGGTAACCGAGAAAATTTGATAAGTCCTCACATGTACGGAGTTAGCGAATTGGATGGTAAATTCTCCATGGTTGGGATTGGGATATAAACTGAAGGAAAGAGGATCGTTTTGAGTAAAAATTCGGGTTGTCGGGTCATATTCATACGCTCCAATATCTACCTTCC
>JAGQVA010000913.1 GCA_020438265.1 Bacteroidota bacterium | reverse complement strand
TCGCTTTGCTCTGGGTGCTTAGATTCTTCGCAAGCTCAGAATGACAACCTAAATTTTGTAGGAACGGAATACTATTTATTTGACAAAGAACTAATAGCCCAGCTTCTAATTTTCCAAATTCCGCAATTTGATTTTATCTTTGCACAAATGGCTTCATCTCAGGTCCCATATCAGGTAAATTACTGGCGAAAGAAATCCCGGAGTAATTATATTACTTCGCTGATATTTATTTCTGTCATCCTGTTTCTTTTGGGGCTTTTTATCGCGGTTTTATTACTGGGAGAATCGGTTTCCAATCATACGCGCAAACTGTTTGAAATGAAGGTTTTTATGTATGATGGAACCAGCGGAGATGCCTTGAAAGAATTTGAGCAGAGACTGGGACAACAACCTTTTGTGGAAAGTTTCCGGTTTGTTTCCAAAGAAGAAGCTGGAAAGTATCTGATGGAAAAAACCGGAGAAGACACCAGGGATATTCTGGACGGGATCAATCCTTTGATGAGTTCTTTTAACCTGATTATTCGTCAGGAATATATTCAGGTTGATAGTCTGCGAATGATCAGAAAAGGTTTTGAAGAAGAAATCATTGTTTCTGAAGTAGTATATCCTGAAGAGATGATTCTGGATCTTACGGAAAATATATTCAAAATCAGACTCGCTTTTCTGGGAGCAGGTATTATTCTTTTGGGAATAGTATTCTATCTGATTTTTGGTGCAATCCGACTTTCCATTTATGCCCAAAGACTTACTATCAGAAGCATGCAATTAATTGGTGCAACCCAGGCCTTTATCCGTCGTCCGTTCTTGCTTAACGGACTGGTACAGGGGTTTTTAGGGAGTCTGATTGCTGCCTTACTGGTTTATCTTGTAATTTGGCTGGCTGACTATCTGTTAGCTTCTATTGATATGGAATTTGACTTGATTTCTCAGACGAACCTAATTGGATTATTAGTGGGAATTGTGTTACTTGGCCCCTTATTAGGCCTTTTGGGCAGTGCGTTAGCAGTAAACAGATATCTGAATCGAAATCTCGATGAATTGATCTAATTATGAGTAAGAAAAAAACAACGACCAGAACGGTCAAAACGGTAAAAACAACAGCTGATAAAGAAACTGCTTCTCAGAATAAAGGTACAACCACAACTTCTAAAAATGCGGACACTCCGGCTTCTCTTCCTTTTGGCAGGATGAATTATATTTTATTATTGGCAGGAGTTTTAATCATTGGTTTTGGCTTTATCCTCATGTCAATGGATGATTTCGTTGATGCAACCCAGTTTTCAGTTTCACTTTATATCGCGCCCATCGTTGTAGTGGCAGGATTTTTGGAGATTATTTACGCGATAATGTATAAGTCAAAATCTGATACAGAAACTACGGTTGATCAAGCATAATGTCATTATTGGACTCTTTTCATTTTCCCTGCTTAACAAATATTTCAAGCGCTCATCTCACTTTTTTTTCCTGGTTAACCGAACCTCAAGCCCTATAATCAATTCAATTATCGGGAAGTAAATCTATGGATATTTTCAAATCTATTATCCTGGGCATTATCCAGGGCCTTACAGAATTCTTGCCAGTTAGTAGTAGTGGACACATCGAACTCGGAAAAGCATTGTTGGGAACAGCTGAGGTGGGCATCGACTTTTCCATTCTGGTGCATATTGCCACAGCTTTAAGTACAGTCATTGTCTTCCGGCAAATTATTATAGATCTCATCCTCAATATTCTCAAGTTTGATCGCGAGTCGCTCAATTATGTGGGGATGCTGCTTGTTTCCTCCATTCCGGTGGGTGTAATCGGACTGGGTTTTAAAGATCAGCTGGAAGTTTTGTTTGAGGGACATTTGGCCCTGGTGGGAGCGATGCTGATTCTTACCGCCATTCTCCTATACCTGACCATTCGGGTCAAAAGCTCGGACAAATCAGTCAGTTATGGTACAGCCTTAATCATCGGCGTAGCGCAGATGTTTGCTATTATGCCGGGAATTTCACGTTCCGGAGCGACCATTGCCACTGCATTACTTCTCAATATCGACAAAGAAAAAGCCGCACGTTTTTCCTTCCTGATGGTTTTGATCCCTATTTTTGGTCAAGGATTCCTCGACGGAGTAGACATGCTCCAGGGCGAAGCCGCCTGGAATCTGAGCACTGATGTAGCTGTGGCTGGCTTCCTGGCAGCTTTTATCTCAGGACTTTTGGCCTGTACGGCTATGTTGAAGATCGTTAAGCGCGGTAAGCTGTATTACTTTAGTATTTATTGTGTGATTGTTGGGATTATTGCTATTGTGGCGGGGATGATGTAGGAATAAAGCAAATCTCACAGATAACACAGATTCCACAGATAAATTCAATTGCCAGGCGTTTAGATCCGTGAAATCTGTGCCATCTGTGGGATACATCTTTTTAATCACCTCTTACTACAAAACTCAAAAAAACCAATAGCATTTAATTCCCTCTCCAATTCCCGGATTTCTTCAGAATAAGGACTCCGCAAAGGCAACCGATACCCCCCACAATCCACCCCAATCACCTTCATAAATGCCTTCGTCGCTCCCGTTCCTCCATATTTAATCAGCAGG
>JAGQVA010000912.1 GCA_020438265.1 Bacteroidota bacterium | reverse complement strand
TCCATCACCACATCTTTCTCATTAAACATCAACACATCCATGATGGAAAGAAAAGGAACGAATTCATGATCAAACTGGGGATAAGGGATGTTTTTTGCCCCAAGAAAAGACAAATCGATTGCTTGATCGGCAAAATCCTGCTTGTCGTATAACTCAACCCCGCCGATGGGATTGACATATTTTTTCGCGCCAAGGCTTTTACAAATAGCAATCACCTTTTCCTGCCCTTTTAGCTCCTGATTATATTCGATGGAGGAAGATTTGATGAGTTGGGTTTGTATGTCCAGATAATCACAAACTGCCTCAATCGAATGAAAAACAAATTGAAACAAATTAGGGTCATCGTAATTGATACATTCTTCTACCATAGGCAAAACCTGAGACGAATAAGGAGCCTTTCGGTATGCTTCCCTGATTTTGTTCAACAGTTTTTTTCGCTCCTTATTCCACGAATCAGATACATATCTTTGATTGACCGCTAAAAAATCGGAGTCTTTTTTGATGGGAATGGTTATGGTTGCGGGTTGTCCGTTTTGTAAAATTCTGTTTCTATTAATCCATCCTTTTTTGGTGTATTCAATATCATCATAAACCACGAAGGTGTCCACGTGATTTAATAATTGAAAATACCCGATGTAAGGGAAAAAATAGGGCTGCATGATCGCTATCTTCATCATATCAATCTATACCTCAGAGACTAGTTATACCTTAGACTTCTTTTAATAATTCTACAAATCATATCGATTTCCACTTTTGATATGGTATAATACAGGGGGAGGCATAATACTTTGCTGGCGATGTCTTTCGCTACACTTATTTCTGAAGAAGTCTCCAGATAATCTGCTACATCCAGAGTCGGATAAAAATATCTCCTTGCAAATATCTTGTTATTTCCCAATTCATGCATAACCTTCACCACATCCGCTTCTGAGTTGAACACAACCGGGAAATAGGAATAATTATACTCCGTCTCTTTATGTATTTTCTGAGAAATAAATTCAAGGGGCTGAAGGCTGTACTGGTAATAGAGATAATCCTCTTTGCGCTTTTTCAGGATCTTTTCAACATGAGATAAATTACACAATCCCATAGCTGCATGAAGCTCCGAATTTTTCCCGTTAATCCCGACCTCCACAAACTTTTCAGGGCCATCATGCCCAAAATTCATCAGGAAAGCCATCTTTTTCAGCAGTTCCGGAGATCGTGTAATGACGGCTCCTCCTTCTACTGTGTGGAATAATTTGGTAGCGTGAAAACTGGTCGTGGAAATATCTCCATACTCAAAGATTGACTTCCCCCGAAATTTTACCCCAAAAGCATGGGCCGCATCATAGATAACCTTCAGATTGTATTTTTTCGCGATGGCATCGATCGCTTCTACATCGCAGGGATTGCCATAGACATGTGTGGCAAGGATGGCAGAGGTTTTGTCGGTAATATGCTTTTCAATACTTTCAGGAGAAATATTGAAAGTCTCCTTATCTATATCCGCAAAAACGGGCTGGCACCCTTCCCAGACAACTGAAGAGGTAGTTGCGATATAGGAAAAAGGAGTCGTAATGACCTCCCCTTTTAATTCCAGCGCCTTGATGGCGATCTGGATGGCGATGGTTCCATTTGACAAAAAAAGCAGATGATCCAGATTGAGATATTGTTTCAGCCGGAGTTCCAGTTCATTGACTAATGGGCCATTATTTGTCAACCAATTCCTATCCCAGATACCTTTCAAAAGCTCCTGGTATTCTTCCATTGGCGGTAAAAACGGCTTGGTTACAGGTATCATGTGTTAAAATACTTGGTAAACATTAATATTCTTCCAGTAGGTTTCCGGGGCGGGATAGGCTTTGACAAACGTCAGGTTCAAATCCTGATAGTTTTCAATGGCATATTTGGACAAGACATATTTACACCCCAGTTTTTTTAACTGCTCAGTGTCGAGGCGAATAAAGATTTCGTCATTTTCGGGTTCGTCCCCATATTTAAGGTAACATCTGTTTCCCAGCTCAGGTAAATCGTCATAAGTATCATACTCTCCCTGAATAACTTTTTGCATCGCTTCCTTATGCTTCAGCGGATAATTATTGGTGTAAATATCCAGCGTGGTAGCTCCATTAACCAGCATGGCAGAAGGGTCTATATCTATTCCCACCAGATGAAAGTCCCAGGATTTAAAATCGATATCCGCATCAATCCGGTCAAATAAATCCTCCGCAATGTATTCGTTATAAGTAATTAACCCTCTGTTTCCTCCATAAACCCCTGCTCTCATATCTCTCTTCAGCAAATTTCCTTTGTAAAAAAGAGCAATAAATAAAACCATCAGAATCACCTTACTCCATAGTCCATAGTCTAGCCCTTCTGCAATCACTTTAAATGAAGCTCCCAGGAGTAAAAACATTAAAAACAACAGGGTAAAATCTACTCTGGTAGCGTTGAACATACAAAAGAACTTCACATGTTCGTATAAAAAAGCCATTTGATTCCACTGAAAAAGCACACTGAAAAAGGAGATCAAACCTGCGGCAAAGAGAAAGGCAACAATCAGTTTGATATTCTTCTTTTTATAATATCCCCATATAAGGCTTA
>JAGQVA010000911.1 GCA_020438265.1 Bacteroidota bacterium | reverse complement strand
AAAAAGACCTGAGTGGCTCTTCTGTCCCTGTTTCTCCAATCTATGTAACATTTAACATCAATCCGGGAATGCCAGGAGGAGGTCCTCCATCCGGTTTTGTTACGGAGATGGGAAATATGCAGACTCATAATGTGCTTGCAACGCTGCCAACTGATATGAATTATTCTCCTCTATGGAGCGTAAGAATCTATGATAATGCCGATTTTAATACCGTATTGAATCTGGACTCTATCAGTTCAGCCAACGTTCTTGTAAATGGAGCAGCCCTGGTCAATTGCCCGGTCGTCTCTATTAATGGAACGAATGGAATTTTGGACCCTATGACGGCCTCTGTTACTCCCGTTGACCGCTTCAGTTCAGATGCAGGAACTTTGATGGTACGAGATTCCGCCAATGGTCTGCCCGCTGCGAATGCTCCCATTGATTATGATATGGCTCCATTTATTACAACGGGATTTGGTCCTATGGGAGAAATTGTGGAATACTATAATTTTGATGTTCAGCCTCTTACACCAGCTCCGATTTATGTTTTGTTCAAGAATGGAGAGAGTACACCGGTAAGTGGGCAATTGAATATTATTGATGTAAAACCCGGAGACATGGATTATAATGATTTCTGGTTGGTAAATAAAGTTACAGTTCCTGCAAGTTATGTAGCCAATTCTGTTACCAGTTATCAGCAAATTGTAGATGCCGGATATGACATTGAAACAACGACTGACATCGTCAATTGCCCGGTTGTTCCGGAAGGTTCTACAGCGGGAAAAAGATATAATAATGGAGATGCATCATTAACTACGGGTTGGTATAAGGACAGCCTGGTATATTATTTCAATTTTGTTGAAAAGACACTAAGCGGTCCTATGGTTCCGACCTCCCCCATTTACGTTACCTTTAATATCAATCCGGGAATGCCAGGCGGTGGTCCTGCTTCGGGTTTTGTTACAGATTCCGGCGGTGTTCAAACCCATAATGTGGTTGCGACCCTACCCGAAGATGCTACTTATTCTCCCCTTTGGAGAGTCAATGTTTACGATAATGCAGACTTTGATAATGTGATGGATTTGACTTCAGCAGGAGCGGCTAATATTCTTGCCACCAGCGTAGCATTTGTCAATTGTCCTGTCGTAACGGTGGAGAGTGCGACCAGTATATTGAATCCTTTGCCTCTGTCCGATATTGAGGTAAGCATCTACCCCAATCCGGTGGAAAATCATCTCACTATCAAATTACAATCTCCCCTGGCTGCCAGGGTAAAAGTTTCAATTATTAATATCCTGGGTAAAGAAATATTTGTCAGTTCTGAAGAAATAAGAGGTGCCAATTATTCCTCTTTTGACCTTTCAAATTTAAGCCAGGGAATATATTATGTAAATATCCAGGAAGAGGGGAAATTGGGGATTGTACGTAAGGTCGTCAAGCGTTAATTTGAGATGATACCCGGATTTGATAATCCATATACCTCCGCAAATCAAAGTTTTTGCGGAGGTATTTTTTGATAGTACCTATTTTCAATTTTTTTCAACCAGCATTCCCCTCATTAGTCAATAGATTGTGTATAGCAGGCGAGCAGTAAATAGAAAAATGCCTTAATAATTGTTGGTATTCAATTTTTTTTCAGCATAAAAATCAAAACGAAGGACAAGGATAGCAAGCATGAGCAATAAAGAATTTAAAAATAGCATAACAGTTGGTAAGATGATTATCATTAGCAATGATTTACACCGTGCAATAATCATGCAAATAAATTAAATAACTGTTCAATTTATTATTTTTTAAGATAAAAACTCTATCCCTACCTACTATTGGCTGGACTAATTTTACCAAACCTGACGATCTGGTATCACAAACAGCGAAAATTATCAAAAATATAAACTTGCCGAGGCTCTCTCAAAATACGGGGTTACTCATGTTTCAATTCATCCCGACCAAACAACCACCACCGAAAATGCCATGATGTGAAATCGGTTCATTTCTGCCATTGATCAATTCCCAATTGGGAGGAGGGCCAAAATGCTCTGAAGATTCAGGTTCCTCCCCTTCATTTCCCTGATTAAAAGTAGCATTAAATGGTTCCCAATCGGGTATATAAACCTGCTGAAAAGGCGCCGGGTAAAGTTCCTGATAAGTAAATCCGGCAACAGGAGCACGCTTCTCCTCACTGGCCCAATACAAGGGAACGGGAGCATGGTTGGCAATTTCAATTCCTTTTGGGGTCTTTTTTCTCAACTGCTCGATTTTTTGAGAAACGAACAGCAGAAATGCTGTCAGGCTGAATACCCGCCAGAAGGCTTTTCGGAGAAGGTTTATTTCGATCTTTTGATTCATTAGGGGAAGATACGATATTTATTTTTTTCAACCTCAAAAATTAAGAAGGAAGTCCTTTTGGGATTTTTCCGTTTTGAGGTTATTAAATAACTTGTTCGCAAATCAAATAACTATTAAAAAAACGGCTCCTGGAGCAGACTTATCGATAAATCACAAAAACATGAAAAAGGTACCAATTATCACCTTGACAGAGGCGGCCAGTAAGGTAAAAGATGGCGATCGGTTGCTTTGCGGAGGATTTGGAATGACTGGAAATCCGGTT
>JAGQVA010000910.1 GCA_020438265.1 Bacteroidota bacterium | reverse complement strand
AAGGTCAATCTATATGTGCTCTCAGCATCGATGACCCGATTTTACCGTGATCAGGTATTTGTTCCCGATACCATCTGGCAAGAAACTATCAGGCTGGACCTGACGGGAGAAACTTCTATCACTATCCCCGATTCTGTCATGCCGCCCATCTTTGGCTATTATCAGGTGGGTGCAGTGATAACTACAGCAAATCTGGAACGCAAAACTGCATCCGAGCGGTTTTCCTACGATGCAGAACCAGGAGAAATTGTATTTACCGATCAGGATACAAGCCTCAACATTAGCTTTCAAACAAAAACCAAAAACCCCAAAACCAAAGCTATCCTCACAGGAATATCAATGGATAATAAAGACGTCTTTTTTACCAAAGAAATAGAACTCCCCTGGAATGAACCTTTTGATCCCGAAGTAGGGTTTTATACCGTTCGGACAAAAGACAAAGGCGATGTTTTTCGGGTAAAAGATGAGGCGAAAGTAGTTATCCATCACAATCGCACTAAAGACTCTCTGTTTGTGAAGGTAGAAAATCCCAGAAATCTTTCCCTGGTTTATTTTCTGTATCGAAAGAATAAGGAAATTCTTAGAGGCAGAACTCATGACCTTAACTTTGCCATCCCTGCTACCATAGATCAAATTTACACTTTATCGGCTCATTATATCTGGGCAGGAAAATCACATGATATGTCTGAAAAGATTCCTTTTTATGAAAAACAGCTTACCCTGAGTATAGAAAAACCGGAAAGAATTCATCCCGGAGAAAAAGCTGCATTTGAAGTAACGATTAAGGATCTGGAAGGGAATCCGGTTAGGGAAGCGGATCTGACTTCCTATGCCTTTACCAAAAAGTTTGAGGCTAACAATCCCCGGATACCAAGATTTGGGCGTTATTTCCGTCCCAAGCGAAATATCAATCAATATTACTATTTAAATGAGTTTACAAACTCCAGCAACAGAATCATACAACCTGATCACCTATTCTTCAAACAAGCGGGTTTAGATAGTTTGGCCTATTATCAATTTATTTACCCAAAGGAAGGAATCGGATATATGTCCTTTCCGATTGAAGATGACAAAACTGAATTTGCTCCATTTGTTGTGCCAAATGGGTTTGTTTATCAGGTTCCGATTATTTATCTGGATGATAGGCTAATTTACGATAACAGCAATGAAGTGAGAGAAAATTACGCTTTTGTTGTGGATTCAGGTTATCATAAACTTTCCCTCCAATATGCTCATACCATGCACATCATCGACAGTGTATATTTTCGGAGTGGAGAAAAGACTGTGATGAGTATAAACCCCGAAGCAACGCAGATATTAACTATTCCGATAGATGAGGAAAATGTGGATTATGTATTAAATAAACGGGAAAATTACTTTTTCTCCTTTGATTATCATTTTGCCGGAAAGGATGTGATGATTACGCAGGGAGAGGTAACTTACAGGATCTCTGGAGGATCATACAATACCCATCGGGAATATCTGGTTGGCCCGTTGAGACGGGATTCCATGACGATTCTGATTGAAAATGGCGAAGAGATACGAACCGTTTTTGAACCGGGTTATACCTATATACTCGAACCGGGATTAATCAAAATGAGGGAAAAAGATATCTCGAAGCAATTAAATAAACACCCCTCTTTGAATTCTTTTTCAGGAAAATTTGATGAACGAGCCTACACCCCCAGAGACGTATGGAAGGATTGGGAGACAAAGCGGATAAAAGAAACCGAGAAAACCCTTTCGGGAAGACTTAGTCCTATCAATCATAAGCAAAGCACAGGTGATTTAATGGTGAGAACATCTCTGGATTCGCCTGTTTTATTTTCTTTTTTGAGGCCCATGAGCAATCCTGATTCGCTCAGAAGCTTTATTCGCGTACCATTTATGTTCCCGGATCTTGAGCCTGGAGATTATGAATTGATTTACCTGTTAAGTGATACAACCTGTGCATTCATTAAAAATCTGAAAGTAAAGGCCAACGGATTGAATTATTATGCTGATAGTCAGGCTGTGATTTTACCATTAACGGATTCTCTGCTCAATGAATATGAGGAGATTCGGGAGGTAAGGCAATACCTGGAAGATAAAAGGAAAATTGAAGCGGGTATTGCTGTTGCTTCTTCAAACCCGGATAAATCTTACGAGAAAATCAATAACTATCTCTACAGAGGAAAAGTCCTTGATAATGAGGGAAATCCCATGGTAGGAGCATCAGTTCTGATTGAAGGAACTCTTCTTGGTATTTTTACTGATGTACAGGGGAATTTTGAAGTTTATGGTCCTTCAGGGCATCGCCTGACGATTTCGTATGTTGGGTATGTATCTCAGACGCTTTCAGGGACGCAGAATGGAATTTATTATATGGAAAGGTCTGATCTGGCACTTGATGAAGTTGTCGTTACTGCTTTGGGAATAAGAGGGGCGCGTTCATATGGACAAGTAGCTCTGTCTTTGGAAAGTTTATCAATTGCTGGTATTTCTCAAGAAGTTGAAATATTTGGTAGTCCTGTCTTTGGATTGGCAGATCCAATAAATAAAAAAAAAAAAGGACTTGCATTTGCAGTAATGAATGTTCAGGACAACTCCCTT
>JAGQVA010000909.1 GCA_020438265.1 Bacteroidota bacterium | reverse complement strand
TTTTCAAAATCTCCACTCGAATCCTTCATCCCGATAATCACTTCAGGATGTGCTGCCACCAGTTTTTGGGTAAGAGACGGGGTAAAAGGAACACTGGTCATTTTAGGAAAATGGTAGAGATAAATCCGCAAATCAGGATGATTGATTTTGCGGATAATCAGATCAAAATAATTGAGGACACCTTCATCCGTAAGGTTTTTATAATAAAATGGCGGCAACATCAAAATCCCCCCTACGCCGCAGGAAACCGCGTGCCTGGTCAATTCTACCGTATCAGGATAAGAGCAGCAGCCTGTGCCGACCATCAGCTTTTCAGGAGCAATCCCTCCTGAAACCACTTTCGTCAGCGTTTCCTTACGCTCAGATACGCTAAATGAATTGGCTTCTCCTGTAGTACCCAGAAAACATATTGCATCGCTACCGTTGTTTAGTAGCCAGTTGAGATGATTGATTAAAGCGCCATGATTTACACTCAAATCAGCGTTGAGCGGGGTTAAGGCGGCGGTGATTACTCCTTTAGGTAGGGACATGATAAACTGAAAATTAAAATATGATTATCTTGGAAGTCAACTATTTAATTGTTGTTCATGTATCGTCTTTTCCTGATCGGACTTTTGTTGTTGATCCTTTTCTCAATGGGATGTGAAAATAGTGATTTTTCCGAACAATCCTTTTCCCCTCCTCTTCCAGAGAAAATAGATTTTAACTATCATATCCGCCCCCTGCTTTCTGACAGATGTTTTTCCTGCCACGGTCCTGATGCCGCAGCCCGGAAAGCTGATTTGCGCCTTGATAATCCCGCTTCAGCTTACGCCAAACTCGAAAGTGGGAAAAAGGCATTTGCTCCCGGAAAACTACAGAAAAGCGAAGCCTGGCACCGAATATATAGTGAAGATCCCGATTATCAGATGCCTCCTCCAGAGAGCAATCTCTCTTTAACCGAAAGGGAAAAAGCTCTGATTACAAAATGGATTAAAGAAGGGGCTGAATATCAACCCCATTGGGCATTTATTCCTCCACAAAAATCTAAAGTCCCTTCCATAGATCAGCCTGAATACGCACAAAATGAAATCGATCATTTTATCCTCGAAACTTTGCATGAAAATGACCTTTCTCTTTCTCCCGAAGCATATATGAGTCGGTTAATCCGGCGGGTAAGTTTCGATCTCACAGGATTGCCTCCATCACAGGAAGAAATCAATCAGTTTTTCAATGATAGTTCCGAAAAGGCTTATGAAAAAGTTGTAGATCGCCTGCTGGCTTCTGACGCTTTCGCCGAAAGAATGTGTATGGACTGGCTGGATGTTGCTCGTTATGCAGATTCCCACGGCCTTCATTCCGATGGATGGCGCTCCATGTATCCTTGGCGGGATTGGGTGATCAAAGCCTTTCAACAAAATATGCCTTTTGATCAGTTTCTCACCTGGCAACTGGCAGGGGATTTAATGGAGGAACCTAATGAAGATCAGCTCATTGCTACCGCGTTTAACCGAAACCATAAAACAACTGCCGAAGGAGGAGCCGTCGACGAAGAGTATCGCATGGAATACGTTCACGATAGAGTTTCTACAACAGCTACGGCATTTATGGGCCTTACTCTTGAATGCGCACGATGTCATGACCATAAATATGACCCAATTAGTCAGAGAGAGTACTATCAGTTTGCCGCGTTTTTTAATCAGGTAGATGAACTTGGCCTTACCGGAGATGACGGGAATGCAGGCCCTAATCTCCTGATTCCTTCGCCCAGAGATAAGGAACTGTTACAATCCATTCAGTCTGAAATTGAAGAAAAACGCAAACAGCTCATTCTTTCAGAGCAAGAACTTGCAGCTCAGGTTGATTTTATTTCCCAATTAAAAAAAGGAAAACTTCCCAGAGATACTAAGCAAGAGGTTTACCTTCCTTTTGATGAGATAAAAAGTGAACAAGTTGACAAAAATCCTGATGTATCCGCAGCGAAAGGAGTCGAAATCATCGAAGATCCCAAACGTGGCAAAGTCATTTCCCTTGATCAGGAATATGAATACATCACCTTGCAAAAATTGGGGCTTTTTGAGCAGAATCAGCCTTTTACCTCTGCTATCTGGGTCAATCCCAAGGGCAAACGTACTTCCCAAACGCTGGTGGGAAATAGCGGTCCCAAAGGAGTTTTCTGGCGAGGGTGGGATTTTGTTCTGGATAGTCTGAATCGGGTTTCACTAAGGTTGATCCATGCGCTCCCTCATGACGTCATTCAGGTGGTTACAGAAGAAAGTATCCCTTCCCGGGAATGGTCGCATCTTGCGTTTTCTTATGATGGTTCTGGCAAATCTTCCGGAATCAGTCTCTTTCTTAATGGAAAAAAAGCTCCATCCTTTGTCAAATATGATCGGCTTTATCGTAGCATTTATCCCATAAAATTTAATAAAGAAAAAACCGATAAACCTCTGAGAATGGGGAAAAGTTATCGGGCTTTTACTGGAGAATATGGCATTTTTGAAGGATTGATGGATGATTTTTATTTGTTTGGACGGGAAATGGGTGAAGAGGAAATTGAAGAATTAGCCGATAGGAAATTACCAGCAAATTCAACCAAAGCCACCCTTTACGAAACC
>JAGQVA010000089.1 GCA_020438265.1 Bacteroidota bacterium | reverse complement strand
GATTTCCTGTACTTTGACGATGAATAGTCCACATGAAAATGCTGAAGTGAAAGCCAAACAGGATGTTTTGATGCTCAATGGAAAAAGTAGTGATTTTGAAAATAAAAAGGGCAAAGTACAATTCACCACACTTATCAAGCCCAAACTGTTTGGTGGGAAACTGGAAACAACGGATAGCTCACTGGTGATATCCCATGCGGACAAATTAGTAATTTATGTTTCTATCGGTACCAATTTTAAAAACTATCATGACATTTCGGGAAATGCTGAAGAAAAAGCCCAGGGTTTGCTGAATGGTGCTTTTTCTAAAGAATTTTCACAAATAAAGAAAACTCATTCTACTGCTTACCGAAAATATTTTGATCGTGTGAACCTCAACCTGGGAAGTACCGATTCGATCAAAAACCCTACTGATATTCGCCTTGCGCAGTTTGTCAGTGGAAATGATCCTCAATTAGCAGCTTTGTACTTTCAGTTTGGAAGGTATTTGCTGATTTCCAGTTCTCAGCCCGGTACCCAACCCGCCAATCTTCAGGGAATCTGGAATGATAAATTTAATCCCCCATGGGATAGCAAATATACCGTCAATATCAACACCGAAATGAATTACTGGCCTGCCGAGCCAACGAATCTCTCTGAACTACACGAACCATTATTTAACCTGATCAGCGATATATCCGAAACGGGCAAACAATCTGCTTCTGAGATCTACGGCGCCCGAGGCTGGAATATTCACCATAATACTGATCTCTGGCGCATTTCCGGGGTGGTTGACGGAGGATATTATGGATTCTGGCCAATGGGAGGAGCATGGCTGAGTCAGCACATTTGGCAGCATTATCTTTTTACTGGTGATGAGCAGTTTCTTGAGGAAAAATACCCTGTGCTAAAAGGTGCTTCCCTGTTTTTGAAAGATGTGTTGCAAAGAGACCCTGAACATAACTGGCTGGTCGTTTGTCCTTCCATGTCTCCGGAAAATTCCCATCACTCAAGCGTGAGCATAGCAGGAGGGACAACGATGGATAACCAGCTGGTTTATGATGTGTTTTATAATGTCATTGAAGCTTCGCGGGTTTTGGGTATTGATCAGGAATACGCAGACAGCCTTAAGGCTCTCATGCCTGATTTAGCTCCCATGCAAATCGGCAAATGGGGCCAGCTTCAGGAATGGATGCACGACTGGGACGATGAAGGGGATAAACACCGCCATGTTTCGCATTTATATGGGTTTTATCCTTCAAACCAGATTTCTCCTTATCGGACTCCGGAGTTATTTTCCGCTGCCCAAACCTCCTTACTGGCTCGTGGGGATGCCTCCACAGGTTGGTCAATGGGCTGGAAAGTGAATCTTTGGGCGCGTTTTCTCGACGGCAATCACGCTTTAAAACTGATTACTGATCAGTTAAGTCCTTCCATTCAACCCGATGCAACTCAAAAGGGTGGAACCTACCCAAATTTATTTGACGCGCATCCTCCCTTTCAGATTGATGGGAACTTTGGCTGCACTTCTGGCATTGCCGAAATGCTCATGCAAAGTCATGATGGAGCCATTCATTTGTTGCCAGCCCTGCCTGACGCATGGAGCAGTGGCGAAATTAAAGGCCTGAAAGCCCGTGGAGGTTTTGAGGTAGACATTCATTGGGAGAATGGGGAATTGGTCTCTGCAACGATCAGGTCTGCTTTAGGAGGGAATTGCCGGATTCGTTCTTATATTCCATTGCAGGCTAAGGGAATGAAAGATGCTCTGGGCGAAAATCCGAATCATTTCTTTGCAGTCGGGGAAACAAAGCAGCCTTTGATTCATACTGATGCGGTGGAAGATTCTGGAATTAAGGAGGTTTATGAATATGATGTTGATACTCGGGTGGGGGAGGTTGTCCTGGTTAGTAAATAATGCTAATCACGGGTAAAAGTGGATTATAGACCCTGTCAAGGGTCGAAACGTGGGTAGAAATACGAAATTTCTCTCTCCTCCCGATTTTGGCGCCGCTACGGCGGTATTTGTTTAGCGTGATTCATAGACCTCTCCCGTTGGTCGAGGTGACGGGCCATACCCTTTGGGAAGGCCGCCGCCGTGTCGGCGGCGGTAATGTCCACCACGGCTTGAGCCGTCACCTCGACCAACGGGAGAGGTCTATCTAAGCTGTATATCAAAATCGGAAAATATAGATGAACTCGCTTGAGTTCTACCCACGTTTGGCTCTTAACAGAGCCTTGAAGAGGGCTAACTTGATTTACAAAACCCAATCAATCTCTGCATCCACCCCGCTCTCCGCCTGAAATCTCACTTCTCTTGAAGGCAAAAATAGAGATCCCTTTCTTGCGAAAATCCTCTTGCGAATTATCAAACCCTGCTCTACATTTGGCGCGAATTTCAGTTACTTGAACACGGTCATTATGAGAGTTTTTGTCATCATTATTCAGCTTGTTTTTATCGTTGCGGTATTTCTTTTTGTTTTCTATGAACATACTGCTCTCATCGATATAGAGGTATACAAGGGAGTTAGTATCGTTGCCAAATACTTGTTTTTCTTTGCACTGATTGATACTGCCCTAAAAATATTTCGCTTTATCTACACCAGAAGCATTCATCTGAAAAGCGGTAAAAAAAATACCTTCCTCTCCGGAATTTCCAATATCGCTAAAGTGGTACTGGGCATCGGGCTAATCGTTACCACCTTTGAACTATTTGGCATTGATTTTAAATCTCTATTGACCTCTTTAAGTATCGTTGCAGCAGCAATTGCAATCATTTCCAAGGATTATATTAGCGATTTTCTGGTGGGGATTTACTTTAGCTTCTCCAAAAACTTTGAGATGGGAGATTATGTAAAAATCGGTGATAAAAAGGGGAAAATTCACGAAATTGAACTACTCAAACTTAACCTGCTCAATGACGATGATGATTTGGTCATCATTCCCAACAGTAAAGTATATTCCAGCGAAATTATCAATTATACCAAAAGAGATATCCGACAGATGAGTGTGGATTTTCAGATAGATATCAAATCCATTGAAAATATTGAAAAACTACAGAGTGAACTGATTGCTGCTTTGGAAGCTTTTTCAGGTTTTATTGAAAAAGATTCTTTTAACTTAAAAATCGTTGAATTCAAAAAAGACTGTATTGATTTTAAATTTCAATACCGTTTGAAATCAGCAGACCGGGAATTGCAGAAAAATATCAGAAGAAGAACGGTAAGGGAGATTTTTAATCATATTTCTGGGCGAAATGCAGCACGCGCGATTGATTCCAAAGCCAAATAAACATTTCGCGGCATACTATATGCCTGTATGTAAGCGGGGGGAGATTGAAAGACGAAAAACGAATCTTGAACATATTTGATTGGACTAAAATGAACAAAATACCTTTTGCCCTGGCCATTTTGGCAATCATCATCTTTTCTGCCTGCTCGGATCGTACAGAAAAAAAATCCACATCCGAGGATGAAGGTAAAACCTGTATCGAAAAAATCATGGAAGCCGACGCTGAAGCTGGTCAAATCAGAAACCACGCCTGTGAAACGCAATCTTTGAGTGCAGCCATTCATACCTATGTCAAAACTTTAAAGGAGTTGGACTTTGGAGATTGTCCTCCTGTGTTTGACAAAGCGTTTAACAAACATATAGCTGATTGGGAGGCAATCGTAGAAATTTCTGACAAATACCCTGATCTACGGGGAGAGATGCACGATTTATTTAAAGAATTGGAACAAAGTCCCGATCAGGAAGAATTTAAAAAACGGGTTGATAAGATGTGGGCGAGCTGGAAGGAGGTGGAGCAGCAGATTCAATGAAGACTCGTTTTAACGAATGAGAGAAATAGACCCTGAAACCCAGTGAGGACTCCCTTGCCCAAAGTCCAGTTTTGCATGAAATACATACACGCCTTCAGGCATATCTTGGCCACGACTTTTTCCATCCCACCCCTGGGATAGGTTATTGGGGCTTAAGCCCTGCCCGATGTATACCATTTTTCCCCACCGATTGAATATGGTTAATTGTTCGATGGACCTCAGGTCTGTGTCTCCGGTAAGGGTGAAAAAATCATTAATTCCATCTCCATTAGGAGTAAAAGCACTGGGCAAATATGCCTTATAATGACTCAAAATCAGGAAAACACTGCTATCACACCCTGACTGTGAATACAGGTTGAGAGAATATCCTCCTGGTTCTTTTAGTCTGTAGTGACCGAGTTCGAGGGTTTCCTGTGGAAATATTTTCACTTCAACCGTGTCAATCCGATTCTCGAAAATATGAAGATCAAGGATCGCTACACTATCGCACCCTTCTTTGGTCTTAAGAGAATCTACATAAATCCCGGGTTCTGTAATGGATTCATCATTAAACCCATAGCTATCTCCTTCACAAATGGTAATAATATCAAAGGATTCTGACAGGGGTTTTTGATAGGAATAAGGAGGCGTCATGCGGCAGTCAGAGTTGGGAAATGATAATCTCATCTGATAAATCCCTTCTCCATAGATATGGCTAAGGGTAGATTGATTTTGATTGATCAGGGCAATACCTTCTTTATACCATTGATAGGCAGCAGAGTCAACGGGTTTTACACTCAGGCTTACATCTGAATGGCAGGGATGTTCTGTAAGACCGATTTCATAATGAAAATTGTCTTCTGTTTCCAGAATCAGATTGTCCAAAAAATAAAAAAGGGTATTATTGGCGATCGCATTTTCGCAGGGAGGGCCAATAGCGATGGTTTGGACCGGCTCACTGGGGATGAACCGTATCTCCGTTTCTACCCACTGATTCACTCCGGAAACATTGGCCGACCCCAATTTTTTCAAGCCACTACCATTTGACGGACAACCAAAATCAGAAACCCCCAGGCCATAAGGCAAATGATTGCAGTCAATACTGCCAAAAAGTTCTACCTGTGTAGGGGGGGAAATATTTGCGTGAGAAAATCCCACGTGAAATTTCAATATATAAGAAACTCCCGCTTTTAAGGGTTCTGGCAGACATATTCCCATATATTCTTTCCAGGCGGGTGCAAATCGATTGGCACTGTAATCGCCGTTTCTGAACCCGATACAGGCTTGTCCATCCGGGACAGGAAGCGGCATAGGCATGCCTGGCCAACCCATCCAGTCGCAGGTATGGATATAGTCCGTCGTAGCTTCAGAGGCCTGAATCCAGTCATTGACACAATCCATTCTGGCTGGACTGACAGGGCAGCAACTTTTTGATTCAAATGAAGGGTTGGGAATAAGGGAAATGGGTTGCATTTGTTCGCAAAGACAATCCCGGTCATTGAGGTCGATAAGGCCATCCCCATCATCGTCGATGGCATTATCGCATATTTCAAAAAGGGTTTGTGTGTACAAATCAATTGGACACACCAAAAGTACTATTGACAATAAGGCCCATAAAAGATGCTTCCGGAGAGGCATAGCAGTAGTTTTTCTCAATATAGAGAAAATGCCTGAGAATTTCAGATGCTAAAAATGGAAAAATAATAGCTATTGGGTATAAGTAGTCATCCCTAATTACCCTTATAATGCTCTCGGTGAACCTCTGTGTCAATCTCCGTGTACCTCTGTGTAATAACAATTTAATTGTATCGCTTTGCGATACAATTTTTGTGGTTATGACACAGAGCTACACAGAGGGGCCACAGAGGTTCGCAGAGAATTAGCTCACCATCCGCGTAAGCTCCGTCCGGTAAGCCGAAGGGCTTTTTCCTGTCGTCTCCTTAAAGATCTTATTAAAGTGGGAAAAATTATTAAACCCGCTTTCATAACAAATCTCGGTAATGCTACTTGGTTTCTCGGAAAGTAATTTACAGGCGTGTACTACCCGAAATTCATTGACGAACCTTGTAAAAGTCTTTCCGGATAGTTTTTTAAAGTATCGACAGAACGCTGGAACAGTCATATTAATTTCGGCTGCAATTTCTTCCAGGGAAATCGGGCGATGGAAATGTTTCCTCACATAACGGTAGACTACATTAATGCGGTCGTTATCCTGCTGTTTGACTTCCAGCCCGATTCCTCCTGCATTAAGGATTTTGTAATCTTTACTAACAGCCATTTCTCTAAAAACGGCCAGTAGTTCCATCAATCGCTCAAAATGATCCAGCTCGGCAAAACGCTCCAGGCGATTACCAATTTGATCTTTAGTAATACCATAGAAAGAAATGCCCAGTTTGGCTCTTTCAAATAGCTGGCGAATGGCAGCCATTTCTGGCACATCAAAGAATTGGTCGCCGAGGAAATCTTTCCTCATCTGTATGACAATCTCTGATTCATTACCAGTCAGGCGATCTGTAAATCCATAATGAGGAAGATCCGAACCAATAAATATCAGATCTCCATTATGAAAATATGAAAGATGGTTTCCTATATGTCGTTTCCCACTTCCGCCTTTTACATATACAATTTCCATTTCCGGATGAAAATGCCAGAAAGGCAGTTTGTTATTACAAGCCTTATTGTATTTTTTTATGGCAAAAGAACTACCAAAAGCGGGAGATATTTTCTCTAGTGTTGGTTTAAGTGTATTCATTACATTTAAATACTGTGCATAAAGATCAATTTACGATCATTTGTAGACTAGGTTTTGTGCAATTTTAACCATTTTATGTGGAATATTAACCACCCTATGTGTGCAAGTGCTAAAGGTGGTTAATTCTCCACAGAAATTGGCCAATTTTTTGGATGTTTTTTTTTGCCCCCGCCTCTACTTTTGTATCATCAGCAATTGTTGATAAAACATCAAAAATCAAAAATCAAACTTCAAAATTGCGAATTATGAAAATCCTTTTGAGAACATTAACCACAGTAATGCTTTTTGCTATGGTAGCTATAGCAACGGCTAAGGAACCTTTGCCAGCATTCAAATTTGAAATCGTAGATGCCAATTCCTTTGTTTTGTATTTAAATAACCAGGGCGGAACTAACGTCAAGGTAAGTATCAAAGATCAAAGGAACACTGTTTTATATGCCGATGAATTAATCGCAGAGATTGGAGCTGCCAAAAAATACAATATGAGTAATCTGCCTTTTGGTTCTTACATTGTTGAAATTGAAAATGAACTGGCGATTACTGAGCATGAAATTTCTTTAACCCGTGAAGGTCTGGCAATCACTAAAGAAAATGTCAATTATTTTCCCAAGCCTTTGATTGTGGAAAATGGTCCTTACGCAGACCTGATGTTTTCTGATATCGAATCTGGACCAGTGAAAGTAAAATTCTTTTCTCCTGATGCCTCTATCATTTTCTCAGAAACTCTGAAAAGTGATGATCTGATTCAGAGAAGATATAATCTTTCTCAGCTTGCTGCCGGTTCTTACCGTATGACTGTGAGCGCAAACGGAAAATTATTTTCCAAATCATTTAGAGTAGAGTAGTAGTACGTATATTTATTTTGTGTAGGGCCAACGCATGCGTTGGCCCTACTTTTTTTGGGTGGGGACAATTTTTGCCTCCACCTTTTTTTTGTAAAAATCAAAATAAATAGTAATTTTCAAATGCGAGGTAGCTATCGTTACCGACAGCAGGAAAGCGCCGAGGAATAGACCAAAGCAAAACCTGTTGTGATGTTCCACTTAAAGAAAGGAGGTAAAAATGACTAGTTCCAGTTGCTATGTTACATGTTTCATCACCCAAATTCCTTTGAAAAGGTGATTATTTTGTGATGATTGCCTTCGTTATCTTTGGGTGAAACTGCTCCTGGCAGAAAAGAAACAAAAGTTAACAAGGAATAAGTCCGGTAACCGTAGCTGGTGCCGGACTCTTTTTTTACCATTGAACCGCATTTAAATGCGGTTCAATAGGGAAGGGCATTTAAATCCGGTTCAATGATTCAATGGTTCAATGGTTATTGCCCCAATTTCACCCCCACATTCTCCGCAATAATATCCACATCCGAAAAAGCCAACTTCTCCAGATTAATCCCCTTCCGAATTGTCTCTCTATGCGGCCAGTACAAAATCAGCCATTTCTGCATATTGGCGTGATAACCTGCCATCTTGATCAAATCATCCTGATTTTTTGCATTATAACCTGTATAATAATCAATCAGAGCCAATGGAAGCATGTATTTTTGTGGAGTGGTTGGTTTTGCCTGATGAAAGAAAATATCATCCAATGATTCTCCCTTATTCAAATGGCTGCGTCCCATGGCATCAAGAAGCTCTGAAAGGGGGGCGTCATGCTGGCGCCGGGCAATTTGCTCATTAGCGCTTGATACGATATAGGAAAAGCGTGAAAAACTGGTCAGCTTAACATAACTGTAAACAGTCAGGGCAACGATGGTTTCATTATGTACCAGATACTGAGGCGGGAGATCCTGAAGGCTGAAAAAAGCATAATCTGTGGCTGGATTACTATAGCTTTTTCGGCTCTGGGATTCAGAAATATTATGGCTTTTGATTTCCTCATATATCCAGATATTTTGAGAAGGTCTGGTGGCCCCCATACAAACTGCATCTGCTGATGGTTGAGCATTTCGATCAACATATACTAATTCTACTCTTAAAGCACCATTATCTTTAAACCAGTCATACTGGGCGTTAAACCGTTGATGGCGATACAAATAGCTAAACGCATTGGCAAGTCCCTCATGGTATGCATGAGCCCTGCTGGGAATGATTTCACTGATCCAGTGGCTTCCATCTTTTCCGTAGATAAATGATTCATTTCCAATATAAAAGCTCAGATCTGATTTTACGTGACGATCCTGGGTATGGCCCAGTTCATGGACAAAACTGGTATATGTTTTTGAGGTTTGATTCTCGTTGAGATAGGTGGTGCCAAGCGTCATATAACCCGCAAATGCCAGGGGAACTGCTTTTGACGCTGCGCCTTCGCATTTAACCATTGCTTTGGAAAAGGCATCCAGTTTCTCCATATTATTACCGGAAGCCCATGCTTTCCCATCTTTGACTGATCCCCCAAATACATCTGCAACTTTGGGTAAAAGTTCTAAATTATGATCATTCAAAAGATAAATCAAAACGGGTTTATCTCTGATTTTCAGGATTCTTGTAACCATATACTGGAGTTGTTGGTCTCCACCGTTGGAAGGAGACAAAAGCAAAGCTTTTACAAGGTTATGGGCACCTGGATTATAAGTGTCCTCCCAAAACTTTTCGGTAGTCTTACCAGCCTGGATATTGTGATTATCCAGTGTTTCCGTAGTCGGGTTTTTACTGTTAGGGTAGGGGACATAGACAAATTTGATTTTACTGGCAATATAGGCGCGGTCTTGATCTGATGAATGGGTATTTGCCTGAATATTTCCTGCAATAAAGAGGAAAACAACCAGTAAAAGGCAATGGATATATATGTTTGATTTCATTATGTGTAGGGTTAGATTTCGTCAATAAAGAGTAGAGATTCCTGGGTTGTCTGGCGACCGGAAGACTCGGTTTTATTCCCCGCCATTCTCCAGATAATTTCATAATCGTACTGGAATTCTCCTTTGGGAAGAATGATTTCTACCTGCTCAGGCTGATAATTTTCAGAAGGGCGAACAGAAACCTGTTTTTGCTTTTCTTCGCCTCCCATTTGATAAAAAATCTTTACGGTAATAGCCCTTACCTTTTTCAGCTTCAGGTGATCTGGATCAAGTTCCAGACTAATTATTTTTCTTTGAAAAGGAGGAATAAGATTAATCGATGCAGAACTATGAGCCTGAAAAGGATATTCTACCTGGGCTCCTCCAAAAAAATTCCAGATCATCTTATAATCATAATTCAGCCATTCCTGACGCTGATGATCACCTTTCCATCCGTAAGTCATTTTGAACAAATTTCCCTGTCTGGAAAAGTTCATACGATCTATGCGGGTTTCTTCCTGACTGATTTCCCCCGATTGATGCTTTTTTTGCAAAATCACATCTACCGAATTAATGTATTTTCCAAAATCTTCTGCATTCATCCCGTCGACAAAGGCGACGACTTCTCTCTGTCTGAACAAAGGATCGTCGAGATTTACTTGCCGGAAATAGCGTTCATCTCCCAGGTATTCATTGAGATTCCCGATATTTTCATCAAACCGGATGGTAACACGGTCGGAAGTGTACTTATTGAGATCCAGGTAAAACTGGCCTTTTTGCCTTTGTTTCCTCATTTCATAAGAAGCGATAAAGGCATATTCAGGAAGTTTTACTTCTTCCTTTGGTTCAATGCCCAGATCATTCAGATCAAGGGTAAATAAATGATTGGGTACTATGAATGAGCTGGTTGCTCCACACTCAGGCCTTTCTTCTTCTTTGGACGAGTGGTTTGTCTGGGTTTGACTGGTTTGTTGTGCGTTAACGATGGGTTGATTGCTTTCAAAAGCAAAAAGATCCAGATTATCCTTTCTGATTTCGCGATTGATAGCAATTGCTTCCTGACGATTTTCGGATAACATCCGGGTCGCTTTATCAAGCAGACTTTGCTGATTATTCACTGTTTGAATGGGTTCAAACATGAGCGCAGAGATCTTATTATAAGCTGTATTGATCAATTCATCAAGGTTTTCATCTTCTCCTACCTGGGTGAGTTTAATCGCTCCATTCTGATATAAATCATCATAAGTTTTCCTGATTTCTCCAGCCAAATAACGAGAAGCTGTTGCCCCTCCAAAATCTTCATGTTCATAGATTTTTTCAAAATCCGCCTCCAAAACTGCCCGATGCGGGGCACGGTAACCATTGAGATCCATTTCAAAAGAAAAACTGATATCCGGAGTTTCTGTCTGAAAGGATTCCCAGAGAATTTTTGATCCTGATTTGGTCAATTGAATAGAAACTGCGGCAGAATTTCCTTCCAGAATCGGAGCATTTCCTACTCCCAGAAAGGATTCTGTAAATTCTCCTTCAGGATTTACGAAGCTGGAAATCAGGGAAAATTTGCCTGATTGGTACATGATCGGCCCCATGATTTCTGCATTGGGGTGAGTCCGGGTCAATATTCGACGGGCATCTGCCAGTTGTCTTTCGCTGACTTTGATCTGCACTACAGCGTGTAGAATACCTCCACCTTCTCCTTCTCGGGCAGAGGTTTCTTCCGAACGTTGATTTTCGACGTATCGGAGGAAGGAAAATTGAGGATTCCCATTTTCATCCTGTGCCAATTGTGCCTTATCGGGTAAATAATAAAAATGATCAGGATGGTCAAGATCCTGAAAAAGAGTGATCTCCCCGGCTTTTAAAGGTTGATCCAGCAGGATTTTTTGGCTCCAAAGTGAGTTGAGCCCCATTGCTGAAATAACCCATACAACCAGGCAGACCTTGATCCATAAGATTTGCCAATTCATTTTCTGTGATTATTTGTTGTAAAAATGTGTTGTCGGTATTCTATGGATTGAGAATGTGAATTGTTACCGGGTTGGGTAATATTGGGGAAAATCTCCCCTGTCAGTGTTCTATATTTTTAGCATTTTTTCTTTGCTGCATAGCAAAAAATCCCGCTAGGGATTAAATATTGGTAGAGAAAATGCGAAT
>JAGQVA010000908.1 GCA_020438265.1 Bacteroidota bacterium | reverse complement strand
AAACCTTGCTGATAATTACCGATCAACCCAAAATCCCGAAGCAGAAAAACTCTTTCTACGTACCCTTACCATCGCAGAAAAAACAAAGGGGAAACATCATCCGGATATTTTGAATATCAAAAACAACCTCGCCATTTTATACCTCGATCTGGAGCGCCTGGAAGAATCAGAAAAAATCCTGAAGGATTTAATTGAAACGCAGAAAGACATTTACAAAAACCACCCCGAATATGCGATTGCCGTTTCCAATCTGGCACTTGTGTCTTTGCGCGCAAAACATATCAAAAATGCGGTTTATTATGGAAAAAAAAGCTGGAAACTGCTCCTGAAAAACCTCACTCGTTTGCTTCCCGCTCTGGCAGAAAAGGAAAGGCAACATTATTTCCAATCCTTTTCGGGGAATATCGAATTTCTGAAAAATCTGGCCATTCAAACCCATCAGGAGTTTCCGGAAATGGCAGGGCATTTATACGACTTATTATTGGCTACCAAAGCGGTCTTAACGGATCAGGCGGAAGTGCTCAGGCAGCGTATTTTTTCCACGCAGGACCCTGCGCTACAAAACTCTTTCCAAAACTGGCGGGAGGAACGGGAGGAATTAATCAGCCATTATCTGGGTAGAAAAGCGCTTTCTCCTTCTCAATTAACCGAAAAAGAATATCATGCTGACCAATTAGAAAAAGCATTATATCAACAATCCAAACGATTTATACAGGTAAAAAATAATCGGACTGTTTCCTGGGAGGATATCAAAACAGCCCTTAAACCTGGCGAAGCAGCTATAGAATTTTTTCAGTATCGCCCCTGGGGAAAAGGAGGATTTCAACAATCAGCCTATTGTGCATTAATCATCCACCATGAGCAAAAAGATTTCCCCCAATTAGTCATTTTTCCAGAGCATGAAAATTGGGAAACCCGGCTGGCCAGTCAATATCAGGGATATATCTATTCAGGTCAGGCTGAAACCAGAGGTCTTTTCTGGGAAAATATTGCCGAATGGACCGATGGTGATGTTCATCATTTTTTTAAGAATTGCTGGCATCCGATTCATGTAGCGTTACAAAAAAACAGCCCTGCTAAAAAAATATACCTTTCCAATGCCGGGGTTTTTCACAAAATTAATCTGGAAACGATTTTCTGGCCAGAAAGGGAAATTTATCTGGGAGATTATTATGACTTTCATCTGCTGACAAGTACAGGAAAAATTGCGGAAACGGTTCATTCTTCTCAGCAAACAGACATAAAATCCGGAAGCAGACAGGCCATTTTGATTGGTGGTGTAGATTTTAAAAACTCGGCACAGGAAACGAATCAGGTGCCTAAAACCATTCCCCAAAGGCCTTCCGTTCATCGCGGAATTCACCCCCGGTTTTCTTCAGGGGATGAACTCGGCCCCCTTCCCGGCACACGGGAAGAGGTAGAAAAAATTGCCGAAACCCTTCGCCAGAAAAACTGGGAAGTAAGGACTTTTTTAGGAAATCAGGCAGTTGAAGGGGTTTTATATCAGTTTCATAAACCCACCCTCATTCATATTGCCACGCATGGATATTTTGAATCCAGTGAAGAACCTCACCTGTTTTTGGGAATTGTCAAGGCTCATTTTTCGATTTCTCACCCCATGCTTAAATCAGGCCTGTTTCTCGCAGGAGCAGAACGAACTCTCAACCAACTAAATGCCCGATCCGGAAAAGAGACAGATAACCGCCAGGATGGCATTTTTTCAGCTTATGAAGCTTCTCACCTTGATCTTCGCGAAGTGGAATTGGTTGTGTTGAGTGCATGTGAAACGGGTCTGGGAAATATCAAAAACGGCGAAGGCGTTTCTGGTCTGCAAAATGCTTTTCTCATTGCCGGGGCAAAAACCCTGATGATTAGTTTATGGAAAGTAGATGATGCCGCAACCCGTGATTTAATGGTTGCTTTTTATGAATTTTGGCTGGAACATGGCGATAAGAGAAAGGCTTTTAAGCAAGCTCAGCATAAGATCAGGGAGAATTATCCTTCGCCGTATTATTGGGGAGGGTTTGTTTTGGTGGGGGAATAATTTGAACTTACCCTTATCCTTCCTACCTTAACCACAGTATCTTATTCTATTGCCTCCTATGCTACTACTCACTCAATCCTTCTGGTTATGGGAACTCATCGGAAAACTCCATCCACTCATGGTTCATTTCCCCATTGGTCTGTTGGTAATGGCAGGACTATTTGAACTCCTGACCACAAAATCGCGGTTTCAAGGTTTGAGAGAAGGAATATACTGGATGCTCATTCTGGGAGCTGTTTCCGCAGTTTTGGCGACCATCATGGGCCTGATTCTCCACAATGTAGAGAGCTTCGGAGGTGACCTGATTGAGAATCACGAAAAAAGCGGAATCGCCACCACCATTCTTGCTTTGATTACCTGTATGTTTGCTCATCGATATCACTTTCAAAAACGAGGTTCTGCGCTCCTTTGGCAAAGGATTTTTCTGGTTATAACGATCCTTTCACTAACTATCGCCGGACATTTAGGCGCAAGTCTTACGCATGGAGAGGATTATCTGAGTTCAGCATTTCCCTCTTCGGAGTCTGCACATTCCTCCACTGATCATGCTGAAAAGCTGGCTGTT
>JAGQVA010000907.1 GCA_020438265.1 Bacteroidota bacterium | reverse complement strand
ATCGATATCCGGCTAATCTGCGCGACGAATAAGCCCCTTTATGAAATGGTCAAGGAAGGGAGTTTTCGTCAGGACCTTCTCTACCGAATGAATACCGTAGAAATTCAGCTTCCGCCATTGCGAGAGCGCACCGAAGACATCCCCATCCTGGCAGAACATTTTTTGGCACAAAACGCAAGGAAATATCAAAAAGGCGGTTTGAAATTCGCTGCCAATACCCTTAAAAAACTACAAAAATATCGCTGGCCGGGGAATATTCGGGAGCTTCGTCATGCGATAGAGCGGTCGGTGATTATGAGTGAAGAATCGGTTTTGAAACCCAATGATTTTCAGTTTCATGGAATGGGAGAGCAAGTCGAGGAATCCAATCCGGACTCCTATAACCTGGAAGAAATGGAGAAGATGTTAATCCGCAAGGCGATTACGCATCATCAGGGGAATATTAGTAAAGCGGCTAAGGATTTGGGGATTACGCGGGCGGCGCTTTATCGACGGATGGAGAAATATGGGTTGTGAAAGGTTATGAATATCATAAGCAAATCATTCAATTTTCCCTCGAAAATTCTTAATTTTATACAAAGGAATTGTAGATGGCAAAAGATATTTATCATAATCAGGTAAAGTCAGCCTTAGAATCGGAGGGTTGGACTATAACGGCAGATCCCTATTACCTGAAAATGCAGGCAATAGAGTATGAAGTTGATTTGGGTGCGGAAAAAATCATAGCGGCATCAAAGGATAATCATAAAATTGCTATAGAAATAAAAAGTTTTCTTGTTCAGTCACCGACTTATGAGATGCATAAAGCTATTGGGCAATTTCAGACTTATGCATTTGCTTTACGAAAACAAGAGCCAGAACGAATATTATACCTGGCAGTTCCCATACGTATATATGAGGACTTTTTTGTCCTTCCTTTTATAAAGGAACTTATTAGTTTTTACAATATTAAGCTAATTGTTTTTGATCCAGATAATAAAAAAATAGTGAAATGGATAAATTAATAAAATATAGAGGCATCCTTCTCAAATTCATGGAAAATTATGTTTCTGCCTACCAGAATGACCCCAATAAAAAAATGGAAACTCAGATTATAGCAGATACAGAACGTGATCATTATCAAATCCTACGAGTTGGCTGGCAAGGCTCAAAATACTTCCATTATTGCCTCTTTCATTTTGATATCAAAAATGGTAAGATCTGGATTCAGAAAAATAATACGGAGGAATTAATTGGAGACGAATTAGTTAAAATGGGAATTCCCAGAGAGGATATTATCCTGGGGTTTCAGCCAGAAGACCTTAGGGTTCATACTGGATTTGGAGTGAATTAATCTTCACCACTTCCCGATCAAACGTAACCAATCCATCCACTTCATCCTCCACATCAGTCAGCTGATGAAAAATCACCCCGCTGAGACCAGAATCTGCTTGCCAGGTATTGACTTTCTCCCAGTACTGGTGATACAATGTTTCAAATTGATTGGTTGAAGCCTGGTCTTTCGGAAATTCTGCCCAAAGATGACCTGCAACTGGAAAAGTAAATCTACCTGATTTCCCCATCACTAAAGCCCGATTTTTACGATTCTCCTTCGGAAAAAACCCAAAATCATACACATCCAGAATGTCCCCACTTCCACGATCTGTCCAACCACTGGCCGCATTAATCAATCGCGTTTGGTCCCAGAATTTGATAAAACTGACCATTCCATTGGTTTGAAACTGACCTTTACCCTCGGTAAACGGTGTCCAAATCACAATACTGGGATGGTTGATGTGCGCGACAATCATTTTCTGCATTTCCAGGCGAAACTGAGAAGCGGAAGCGGGAGAGCGGTTTATGTCGGGTGCTCCTGTCCCTATCTGCCCATCTGCATTGGGCATGTCCTGCCAGACAAGCATGCCAAGTTTGTCGCACCAGTAATAGAACCTTCGGGATTCAACTTTGGCGTATTTTCGGATGAGGTTAAAACCCGGTTTTTTGGCGGTGAGAATGTCGTTTTTCAGGGCTTCATCGGTGGGTGGTGTGTACAAACCATCGGGCCAGAAACCCTGATCCAGAACTCCTTTGAGAAAATAAGGCTGATTATTCAGCAAAATTCTATTCTGACCGTTTTCGTCTTTTCCCAGAGAAATTTTTCGCATGCCGATATAACTGACGACTGAATCCAAAACAACGCCTTCTCTTTTGACTTCCAATTCCAGATCATATAAAAAAGGATCTTCAGGCGACCAAAGATGAGGCGATGGAACAGCAACAATCAACGAATCTCCAGGATTGGCCAAAGCAGCTCCGATTTCTTTTCCAGATTCTTTTACCACGAGTCTGACTTTATCTCCCTGTTCTTCCCTCATCACATAGGGAATAATGATAATCCTTCCCTGATCAATATCGGTGAATGACTCAAATCTGCCCAGGGCTGTCTGCGGAACCGATTCCAGCCACACAGTTTGCCAGATCCCACTGACAGCTGAATGAGTATTTTCTTTTGGTTGAATAGACTGGCTGCCTCGGGGCTGATCACCTTTTTCAGTTGGATCCCATGCAGAAACGAGCAATTCATGTTCCTGTCCAGGTGTTATTTTATTAGTAATGTCCAGACCGAATGAATCATA
>JAGQVA010000906.1 GCA_020438265.1 Bacteroidota bacterium | reverse complement strand
CGCATCAGAGATCTGGACGACGGAAAGATTCTGTTTAGAATTAAAAATGGTGCTTATCTCAAATTTGAATCCGTTGATTTAACTGATGTCAAAGAAATTGAAGCCAAATATCTTTCCGGTGAAAATGGAGGCCAAATCGAACTTCACCTAAATAATCCACGGGGACAACTCATTGGTAAAACGACCCTGAAATCTACCGGCGGATGGGCTTCGCGTTTAGCGAATAAATGGGCGGGTATATCAATTCCCATTCAACAGGTAAAAGGAAAACATGATCTTTATGTAGTTTTCAAACATCCGGAAGGCAAAGGGATTTGTGATTTTAAAGGCTTGTTCCTGGAAAAAGAGACGATCAAAAATATACAAGAAGTTCAATCGAAAATTGAATACGCCTCAACGATCCAACCCGGAGCAACACCCATTATGCGCGAATTGGAAGGCGAAAAAAGGCGTAAAACTCATGTTTTTGTACGGGGAAACTGGTTGGTGCATGGAGAAGAAGTTGAACCGGATGTTCCTGCCATTTTACCCGCGATGCGTAACGACGAGCCTCGCAATCGTTTGGGATTAGCTCAATGGCTGATGAATCCGGAAAACCCTCTTACTGCAAGAGTTATTGTCAACCGCTTCTGGGAACAGATTTTTGGTGTTGGAATTGTCAAAACGACTGAAGATTTTGGTTCTCAGGGCGATCAGCCCTCTCATCTGGAAATGCTCGATTGGCTTGCTTTGCAATTTGCAAATGAACACCAATGGAGTGTAAAATCCATGCTCAAACAAATGATGATGTCCAGCGCCTATCGACAGCATTCAGGAGTAACCCCTGAAATGTTGGAAGCCGATCCGAAGAATAGATATCT
Source organism: Bacteroidota bacterium (assembly GCA_020438265.1). GTDB lineage: Bacteria > Bacteroidota > Bacteroidia > J057 > J057 > JAGQVA01. The sequence continues at coordinate 1,756 of JAGQVA010000906.1, read as the reverse complement.
CGCCAGAGGCCCCAGATTTCGACTCACAGCAGAACAAATTCGCGACCAGGCATTAGCTGTGAGTGGTCTGCTTTCCCGGAAAATGTACGGTCCCAGCGTGATGCCACCTCAGCCGGAAGGTACCTGGCAGGTCATTCGCAATGTTTTGCAATGGAATCCCAGCACGGGAGAGGACCGTTATCGCCGGGGTTTATACACCTTCTGGCGAAAATCCAGTCCCTATCCCGCGATGATGATTTTTGACAGTCCGAGTAAAGAGTTTTGTGTTTCGCGGAGAATCAGAACAAACACGCCACTTCAGGCGTTGGTAACGCTCAATGATACGGCCTTCTTTGAGACATCTGTGACTTTTGCAGAAAGAATGGTTCAAAAAGGAGGGGAAACGTACAAATCGCAAATTGAATATGGGTATAAATTGGCAATGGGAGGGAAGAATGACAGGGAGAAAATCCAGTATTTGGAGCGATTTTACGAAAATACTCTGGAGCAGTATCAAAAAGATACAGGTGCCGTAAACCAACTTTTGCCAGAAAAAAAATCACCTTCGCCCGAATTGGCAGCAATGGTAAACGTGGCGAATGTGATTATGAATCTGGATGAATTTGTGACGAAAAATTGAGATTGAAAACCCTGATTATAGACAATTACGATTCCTTTACTTTTAATCTGTATCAGCAAATTGCGAAGGTAAGTGGGGTAGAACCATTCGTCGTAAAAAACGATGAGATTACGCTGGAAGAAATTCAGGCTTTGTCTCCCCGCAATATCGTTATTTCTCCTGGTCCGGGTCGCCCTGAAAATCCTCAGGATTTTGGTATTTGTAAAGCAGTGATTGACTCTGTAAATATTCCTCTGCTGGGTGTATGTCTGGGACATCAGGGATTGGTTTATGCTTTTGGAGGAAAAGTGATTCACGCACCCAAAGTCATGCATGGCAGGCTGAGTGAAATTTATCACGATGGTAAAACACTATTTACAGAGTTACCACAAGGATTTTCTGTCGTTCGTTATCATTCGCTGATTGCGGATGAAAATCTTCCCGATTGCCTGGAACCAACCGCGTGGACGGAATCTGGAATCATTATGGGAATTCGCCACAAGACAAAACCCTTTTACGGAATACAATTTCATCCCGAGTCTATTCTCACCCAATATGGCGATGAAATGATTGCCAATTTCTTTGAGCTTACCAGAGTTTTTTATGAGAAATCACTCTCCTTTTAAATTGATTTTCAGGAAGATAACGAATCCCTCCGACGCAGAAATAATATTCGAATCCCTCTATTCGCAATCCGCGAATACATTTTGGCTGGATAGTAGCAGAGTCATAAAAGGATATTCCCGATTTTCCTTTATGGGAGAATGTGGGGCAGGGGAGAATGATTTTTTATTGACTTATTCAACTTTGAAAGAGGAAATAGTGAAAGAGTTTAATGGGAGAACGGAAAGAATAAATACCCTTTTATTCCCCTATTTGAACCAAATCATCAACGAGTCAGCGGTAGAAGAAGTAGATCTGCCTTTTAAATTCCGGGGAGGGTTGGTTGGATATTTGGGTTATGAATTGAAAAAAGAAACGGTCAAGGCTACGGTTTATCAATCTCCTTTTCCTGACGCGATCTTTTTCTTCATTACCCGCTTTTTAGCTTTTGATCATTTGAAGGGAGAATTGTATATAGTTGCTTTGGTCAGGGAAAATGAAGCTGAATCAGGAGATTTTTGGATTGAAGATATTGCTAAAAAAATAGAAGAAATA
>JAGQVA010000905.1 GCA_020438265.1 Bacteroidota bacterium | reverse complement strand
TCCCTTTGTTGCCAACTGAATAACGCTCCGGCAATAGCCAATTCATGCGTTTGAACGGGAGATAGTACCTGAATCCGGGAAAGTTCAATCCTTTTTTCAATAAAATGGGTATCATATTTTCCTGTCTGAAATTCCGCATTTTCCAAAATATGGAGAAGGAAAGCCTGATTGGTTGCCAGTCCCTGACAAATCATTTTTTGGAGTACATACCGAAGCTTTTTATGCGCTGAAGCCCGATTTTGATCCCATACAATAATTTTGGCAATCATCGGATCATAATAAATAGAAATCTCCGAACCTGATTCAATGGCTGTCTCCATTCTGAGTCCTTCTATTTCCGGATAGGAAAAATGATGGATTTTCCCGGTTTGGGGTGTAAAATTCTGGCCAGGATCTTCTGCATAAAGCCGTGCTTCGATAGCGTAACCGTTTCCAATGACTTCAGATTGAGAAAGGTTGAGCGCTTTTCCTTGCGCCGATTCAATCTGCATTTGTACCAGATCCATCCCCGTAATGGCTTCTGTAACAGGATGTTCTACCTGAAGGCGGGTATTGACTTCGAGGAAATAATACTTTCCAGTCTGCTCGTCATAGATAAATTCGACGGTTCCGGCATTATCGTAATTCAAAGCCTGTGCAGCTTTAACTGCTGTATTTCCCATCTCTGCACGCAGAGTTTCCGTCATGATTGGCGAAGGGCTTTCTTCAATCACCTTCTGGTAGCGCCTTTGGATGGTACATTCCCTTTCGAGGAGATGAATGACATTTCCATGCTGATCTCCAAAGATTTGAAATTCGATATGGCGGCCTGAGTCTATGTATTTTTCGATTATTAGCGTGTCGTCTCCAAATGCACTTTTTGCTTCACGTTTAGCTGCCTCAATTCCCGGTTTAATTTCCTTTTCTGACCTGACAATTCGCATCCCTTTGCCCCCTCCTCCAGCTACTGCTTTTAATAAAACCGGAAAACCAATCTTGATCGCTTCTTTGGTCAATATTTCTAAAGATTGATCATCTCCTTTGTAACCCGGTACGGTTGGAACGCCTGCTTTTTCCATGATTGCCTTGGCGTGGGACTTGGAGCCCATAGCTTCAATAGCTTCAGGGTTAGGGCCAATGAAGATGATTCCTTCCTCAGCGCATCGTCGGGCGAAGGAAGCATTTTCGGATAAAAAACCGTATCCTGGGTGAATGGCGTCTGCGTTGATCCTTTTTGCAGCGGTAATGATTTTATTCTGATTGAGGTAGGATTTGGAGGGTTCTGATTCACCTATGTGGATGGCGAGATCGGCTTCCTTGACGAAGGGGAGATTCGCGTCAGCGTCGGTGTAGACTACGGCGGACGTGATCCCTAGCTTTTGGCAGGAGCGGATGATTCTTGAGGCGATTTCTCCACGATTGGCGATTAATATGGTATAAATATGTTTCATTGTTTTTTGGTTTTGCCGCATTAAAATGCGGGCACAATTAAAATTCCCCCAATAAACAGGAATTAATGCCGCCAGACGCCATAGCTGCTGGTTCCTTTGATTTTCTGATTGTATAGAATTGCCAGGGCAAAACCCAAATAATTGCGGGTTTCGGTAGGATGGATCACTCCATCGTCCCAAAGTTCAGATGTCGAATGCCAGGCTGAGGATTTTGATTCCGCTTCAGCGATCAACATGCCTTCCAGCATTTTGGCCTGTTCTTCGTTGTAGGGAATGCCTTTGGCTTGAGTAGAGGCTTTCTGGATAATTCGCATGACACCAGCAAGTTGTTGAGAACCCATCACCCCGATTTTGGCATTGGGATAGGTAAATAGAAAATTGGGATCGTAGGAACGCCCGTTCATACCATAATTTCCTGCTCCGAATGACGAACCAATCATCAGGGTAATGGAAGGAACTGTGCTATTGGAAACTGCATTAATCAGTTTTGCTCCATTTTTAATAATTCCGCCTTCTTCGTATTCTTTCCCAACCATATATCCCGTCGTATTTTGGAGGAATAAGAGAGGAATGTTTTTCTGATTGGAAAGCTGAATGAATTGTGCAGCTTTATTGGCTGATTCGGAAAAAATGACCCCATTATTTCCCAGAATGCCTACCGGATAGCCGTGAATCGTAGCCCAGCCACAGATCATGGTGTGCCCATATTCAGGTTTGAATTCCGAAAATTCTGATCCGTCGGTAATGCGCATAATCAGTTCCCGAATGTCAAAAGGCGTTTTGATATCGGCTGGTACGACGCCCATGATTTGTTCTGCCGGATAAAGCGGCGGTTTGATTTCGCCTTCTGGTATAAGGTGCGGTTTAGGCTGGGGAATAAACTCCATAATTTCGCGGGCAATTCTGATTGCATCGAGTTCGTCCTCGGCCAGATAATCAGAAACACCCGAAACGCGGCTATGCATTTCTGCGCCTCCCAGTTCTTCATCAGTAGCTTCTTCATTGGTTGCCATTTTGACCAAAGGCGGACCAGCCAGGAATACTTTTGCCGCTTTTTTCTGGAAAATCGCATAATCCGACATACCCGGAATATAAGCGCCGCCGGCAGTAGCATTCCCAAAAACCACGGAAATGGTAGGAATTCCCATTTCTGAGCGACGGGTAATTTCCCTGAAACCTTCTCCTCC
>JAGQVA010000904.1 GCA_020438265.1 Bacteroidota bacterium | reverse complement strand
GGTTTCATCATAATCTCTGTATAATCTTCCTGATTCTGATCATGGAAAATTTCCCGGTTTACCAACAACCCTTTTTGAAATTGAAAAACCCCTTTTACGCCCTTTGAAACCGTGGTCAAATGACAATACTCCGAGCAAAAATTAATGGTGGCGATTCCTAATTCACAGAATTCTTCTCCTACTGATAAATGTTTTTTGTGGTTTCTGCATGCAAAAATGGCGGTCATAATAAGTTCTGCTTTGTAGGTGTCATCAATCCTGGACATCGGCATGCCTGCATTATATGTGACGGAAAAATGGTCCTTAAAAAGGGCAAATTCAATTCTGTTACATTGATGATCATACACCTCATCAATGGCATGACAGGCAGCTTCAAGGGGCAGGGAATTAAGACTTTTTTCCCGAAAACATTTCTCAAAATAAAGCCCGGGTCGTTTTCTGACCTGTTCACGGGCGGTAAGGGATTGAATGTCTTTGGAAGAGTATTGTTTTTCCATAATATTTTTATTTCACCTCAACTACCCCCATCACCCGATACCTCGGAACCAATCCAATCACCCGCGAATCTCTGGCATTATAATGATTTCATGGATTTACATTAGATTTTTACTCTCCCAAAACCCGAAAAGCCTCCTCCTCACTCCCTACAAAGTTGATTCGCCTCTGTTTATTGCTCTCATAAATAAAGTCCCTGAGGCTCTTACTTGTAAACTTTGAAAAATCCCCAATAATGGCCAGATACCCGTTATAAGTGGAAAATTTTTGCAGTATTTCGCCCGCAACCTTCGTTTTCAAGTCAAAAAACTCATCTGGCAAATTTTCCTTTGAAATGATGACTTTATTGGAGTCCATATACTGGCAGTTCATCAACAGTTCTGCCGCGTCGTGAGGGGTATTGATTTTATATTTTTTGTCAGCCAGGATGGCTATCTTATCGTTGTTTTTCTCAATGATTTGTATTTCCATTCACCAAGATAGAGACTTTCCCTCAAAATTGGTAATACACCGACCACTGCATTTTCCGGAATAATTCAAATCGCCTGAAAAATCGAATCCCTCCAAGAGAAGGGTGTTCTGAATCCAGATATGACCAGTCTTTGATAAACTTCAATCCCACACCCCAATTTTCCAACTCTTCGCTATGATTCAGGCCGAATGAGAAAGATGCATCTTTCCCGAAATGAAGCTGTTTTTTCAGTTTAAATTCAGTCATTTTCTTCTTCCAGCCTGTGGTCCATTGAGCATTAAATACCTCAAAGAAGATTTCGTAGCTATCAAAGTGTTTTCCCAAATTGGCGAATAACTCACGGATTTCTGCTTCCTGACAGTACATAAAAACGCCTTCTGCAAGGAATAAAAGAGGGCCTTCAGGAATCTCTTTTATCCATTCTGTCTCAAATACTGACCTTGCAATCAAATGGTAATTTGAAGCGGGCTTGACGATTTTTTCTTTCAAATGAATCACATCCGGCAAATCCAGATCAAAGTAGGTCAATTGCCCATTATCAATCCGTTCAAAGCGATTGTCGAAACCACAGCCAATATTGACTACTATTCCTTTGGGATGTTTCTTCAGGAAATCTCTGGCGACCTGGTCGTATTGTTTTGCCCGCAAGGCAATATGAGTTACCAGATTTTGTTTGATTCTGCCAGAAAAGGACTGATTCAATAGTTGGGAGAGTTTCTGTACACGATTGGCAGCTTCCTCATTATTGAGAATGGGATCTTTCGACTTTGCATCTATAGCATGACATTGAAGGGTCAAAAGTGCCGTGGCGGAGATATCATTGATTTTGCTCATGATTTTGATAGAATTTTATGTGCAAGAGAGGGAAACAAAAAAGCAATCCATAAAAACATCCTCATCTTGGGTATAGTAAGAATTTTACGTTCTTTTTCCAATTGAGGAATAATCTGAGCTACGAGTGCTTCGGGAGCCATTTTTGCTTCACTTCTTCCCTCGGTCATTTCTGTATCTGTTACGGGAGGAATGAATTCCAGGACGCGAATGGGGGAATCTTTTAGCCGATAGCGAAGACCCGTTGTAAAACTGCGCATCGCCGCTTTGCTGGCGCTGTATACAATTCCATCATTTTTCGGAAAAGCGCCCAGCCCGGATGTGGTATTAATGATAAACGCTTTTTCTGCATTGCTTAAAACGGGAATTAACAGTTGAGTCAGGATGAGTTGCCCGGTAATATTGGTGTTGATTTCTCGGGTGATTTTATCAAGCGGAATGACATTTTCAGTGAAATCATAATTGTATTGTACACCTGCATTATTGAAAAGCATATTGAGATTGGGGAAATGATTGTGAATCTGCAAAGCTGCATTTTCAATGTCTTCCTGACTGTTTAAATCACAGCTGATGGTGTGGAAACCTGCCTTTTCTGCTTCAGCCAGTTTATTCTTGTTTCTGCCTAATAAAATAACTGTATTTCCGCGATCCAGCAAGGTTTTTCCCAGAATGAGCCCAATACCTGAAGTTCCTCCAGTGATGAGAATGGTGTTATGAGTAAGATTCATCATGTATAAGTTTAAATGTTCTCTACAAAGGTGCAGAGAAGAGAAAACCTGTACATTAACATAGGTTAAGGAATGGTTTGGTGAGGATTTTTTTA
>JAGQVA010000903.1 GCA_020438265.1 Bacteroidota bacterium | reverse complement strand
ATTTCTCTCCCCTTTCCCGGCAGCATTCACGCGAATGGTGTGGCAATTGAGAAATTTGGCGGCATCAATCCATTTGTAATGGTTTTCTACTGCTTGCAGACGGCTTTTTTCATCCAGACTGGCCAGATTCCCTTCCGCATCGATCATAATGAGCTGATTGGAGACACCGTGGTCATTGGCTCTTTGGTTCATTTTAGAGAGATAAACAGTATCTGTGGCTTTATCGGAAAAAAACTGATTGACATATTCTACTGCGTCAATACCAAACTGCTCTTTGGTGTATTGAGCAAAATCGAGGTTGTCCAATTTTCCGGTCCAGAAACTTTTATGCAGGGACCATTGTGCAAGGGAAATTCTGAAAGGAAGCCCTTCTGCAGGAATTTCTCCTTTCAATTGCATGGCAGCTGACTCTGACAACAGGTCTGAGCAGGAATTGAGGGCAGCAGATGTGAGCCCAAGCCCCATAAGGGTATAGCCGGATTTTTTGATAAAATGTCTTCTTTTCATGATTGTTGTATTAATACCAGGCACCAATAATAAGTCCCATGACAAAAAAGCTCACGATTATATACCCCGCATCAATCAGATACAGCTTGAGTGGTTTTTGTGCAAACAGATAGTTGATACCGAAGGTCGTAGCGACAAAACCTATGGCCAGCAAAACTGCCATCAGACCCGCTAATAAGGCACTGGAACCGAGCATCATGGCTATTTCAGTAAAAAGAGATAAGAATAAGGCAACGATAAAATTGAGCACAAAAGAAAGACTGAAGATCATTGCCATCTTGCCTTTGGAGGCTTGCTCTTCTTCGATTCCCGCCAATTCCCGCCATGGTTTGCCAAACAGTGGTTTCCCATACCAGAGAGCACCGATTAAAAACGTAGAGAGTGCCGCGACGATCAATTCGCCAAGATTTATACCTGAGAAATCCATAGTAGTTGTTAGTTAGTTTTTGTGTAAAGTAGAAAAATAAAGCAATAAAAACATGAGCTATGCAACATTTTTGAATAGCTCATGCATTGTGAAGATCTGATTATTACTCTCTTCCATCAGGGTGGCAAGAAAGACAAGCGCTGCTTTCATACACGTAACCTGATACATCTTTGTGCTCATTATTAGTCGATCCCGACTTGTGACAGGTAAGACAGGTAAAATCCGCATAATTATTGGGATTGGCATGACATTCTGCACAACTATTCCACTCGTTTTTATGCTTGCCACTGTAGATGGGAAAATGCATCCCGTCATGATCAAAATTAGCGGGAGTCCAGCCATTTTCATCATGGCAACTGGCACAATCTGTCGGAAACTGTGCCGAAGAATGGTTCGGATTATTGGTAGCATTATAATCATCTTCATGACAGGCAAAACAATCCGTAGGTGTTCCCTGATAACCATTGGCATGGCATTCTACACAGGAGACCCCGGTATGTTTTCCTACCAAAGGAAAGTTGGTGGAACTATGATCAAATGCTCCATGTTCACTTCCATCCGGGTGACATACCAGACAGGCAGTACTTTCATACACATAACCCGAAACTCCGTTGTGCTCATTACTGGTTTTCGGATCTTTATGGCAGGTCAGACAGGTAAATTCAGAATAATCATTAGTATTGGTATGACATTCTGTACATTCATTCCATTCTCCTTTATGTTTTCCACTGTAAATAGGAAAATACAGTGCATCGTGATCCTTAAATTCGGCCGGTGTCCAACCCGGCTCTGTTGAATGACAGGCAGCACAATCAGTAGAAAAATTCAAGGCCTGGTGATCAGGATTCTGAGCCTGATTAAAATCTGTCTGATGGCAGTTTACACAAGTGGGATCTGCATCAGAAAAGTTTCCTGTAGTATGACACTGGTTGCAATCCTGGATATCATGCCCTTTGGTAAGGGGGAAAAAATCATGGGTAATTCCATCTGCTCCCCAGTCAAAAGCCAGTGGGCTGTGACAGTCAATACAATTCGTGGAATAGCCTGCAATTTGATGATTAGGGTTTTGTGTAGCTTCGTAATTTTCCCGGTGACAATTGATACATTCATTGCCAAGCCGGTCAAACCTCAGATTGGTTTCCGAAGTATGGCATTCCACACAAGCCAGGCTACTGTGTGCACCAATCAGTGGGAAACCATTCTCTTCATGTAATTCAGGAATATTGTCTACCAGCCAGTCTTTGGGTGTGTGACAACGAATGCAATCATCACCCACTGACATATTGTGTACATCCGTGTGGCAGGAGGCACACTCCATCGGAGCTTCACTGAATATCAGGCTAGTATGGCAGAGTTTACAATCAACCTGTGTATGTGTACCCTCCAGAATGAAGTCTGTCGTTCCATGATCAAATTTCACTTCTGAAACATCTACTAACCATCCGGAAGAATTATGACATTCTGCACAATCCAGCTTTAGTTCATTCCCATGTGGAGACTGACCCGGAAGGGAGGAAATACCTACCCAGATTAGGAGGACGATTAATGATATGCGATACATATGCAATTTCCTGATTGAAATATCTATTTAAGTGACTTTTAATTGCCAGACGTAAAAAAACGAAAAATTAACTACAAAATAATTACGGAAATTTACTCGATCAATACAAATGCTGCCCAATTATCAG
>JAGQVA010000902.1 GCA_020438265.1 Bacteroidota bacterium | reverse complement strand
GAAATGGGAAGTGAATTGCCCAGATCTACAGTAATACGTGCAGCCTCTTCTTCTACCACTGCCTCTATGGGGCCTACCTTATACTTCGGGGAAAAACCATAGGGATCGGCATACTCGGGAGTTAAATGGCGCCCCAGGTTGAAAAATTTAGGTGAGTTTTGCGAAGTTGGACCAATGGCCCCTGTGATAACTCCGGTAGCATAGTCGCTAGCGCCAGGCGTGCGGTCAAATCCGAAGACGTTCATACGAATGGAAAGCATACCTTCTTCGCTTAATTTACGGATGGAAGTAAGGACCGGAGAATCAAAACTCTCAGACCATTCCACATTGTTTAAGACTGATTGATAGGCTGTGGCAAGTGTTTGATCAAACCAATGTGTTGACTGTTGTTGCTTTTTCCAAAGGTTACTAAAAGCTGCCGGCTCGAAATCTCCGGAAAGGATGTTTTTCCCTTTTTCATTATGAACCCTGAATAATAGCCCCCAAATCTGCGAGACCATTTGTTGTTGTGGATCAAGATCTACCATTTTTGCCGCAACACGACTATCAGAACCATCAACACGCATCCCAATAACAGGATCCTGGCTGGCTTTGGTAAGGGTTTTTCCTTCTAACATAGCACCGCAGATATCCGACATCCCAGGAGGCGAAAAGCCCCTGTTCCATCAGGATTCCAATAACCATTTGTGGCTTTAATCTCTGTACCTTTAGGCGTTTCCTCCGTTGTCATCATTTCCTGAAACAATTTTTGGAAATATTGATTGTCGTAATAACTAACGAAGTTATTTATGGTGGATACGTCGCATTGAAACCTACCATGAAAACAGATTCTTGAGCCTTGGAGATAATTCATAAAATTAAAATAATTGTATCTTCTAGACAATCTATCAAAAAAAAATCAAATTGTAGTATTTAAATTTTCCTTCAGAAGATACAAAATGAATCATGAATAACTGTTAGGCTGGTTATCTACATCATAAACACAGGTAATCATTTTCCCATAATCCAAACCTTCTCCCGCCCTGCCAACTGTGAATCTTCGAGGATTGTCATCAGATAATAACCCTGTACGAGATCAGGTAATTGAATCGAATAATTACTCTGGCCAATCATAGGCGAAATCTTTTCAGAATAAATGGTTTTCCCTGTCATATCAAGTAGAGAAACCTGATATGAGTGATTCACTTCCCAATTGGCTTCCAGATTGATCCTTTCTGTGGCAGGATTTGGGTAAAAATGAAATTGATGATTGACGGCCCAATTCTCCAATTCATCTTCAATAGAAACCATCGAAGACCAGTCCAACTTATAAAGCTGAAATCCCAAACTCCCATCATATCCGGTGAAAAATAACTGGTTTTTGATTGCCGTAAATTCGCCTGGATTAAAGGGCATTGTACCCGGATTAAAATCATACAAAAGCTCTGTTCCCTGAGTTGTACCATCACTTTTGTAAATTTCCTGGCCGTGAACATTGTCATTTGCACTAAGGAAAAGCATCTCTCCGATGTTGGCAACGCCATATATTTCACTGGAGTAGGGACTGTTATTGATGTCTTTGATTAGTTTTGTACCTATGATTGTTCCGTCGGTTTTCCATAGTTCTTCTCCATGAACGCCATCATCACCCAGGAAGTACAAAGTATTGCCAGCTACATGCATGGCACCAAGAAAACCATTGGCTAGGCCAGGATTTACATCTTTTATCAGATAGGTTCCTGAAGCAGTTCCATCGCTGCGCCATAATTCTGCCCCATAAACATCCATACCTGCAAAATAAATAATCCCCTCCATTTCGACTAATGGTCCAAGGGTTCCGTCCCCTATTCCTGGTGATACATCTTTGACCATATAGGTTCCGGAATCTGTTCCGTCGCTACGCCAAAGCTCTGCTCCCTGATTATGCCCCCGGGCAATAAAAAACAAGAGGCTGTCGACGACTAAAAAGGGCCCGGTCAGAAAATTGTCTGATTTACTGGGATTAATTTCTTTGATTTTGATCGTGCCAGTTTCTGTCCCGTCGGTTTTCCAAAGGTTCCAGCCTTTACCATCATTATTCGCAGAGAAATAAATTTCATTTTTATAGAGAACAAAACCTGTTGGATCAGAGTTGGCTGTACCCGGATTGATATCAGCGACGATCATTGTGCCTCCGGGAGTGCCGTCACTCCGCCAGATTTCACTTCCATGTGTGGGGTCCCAGGCATCGAAGTAAAGATATCCATCAAATCCCCTCATACTCCAGATATGATCGATAGAATCAGAACTAACCTTGATCGTACCCTGATTGCTCCCGTCACTGACCCAGAGATGTTCGTCCCCGAATTCATCTCTTATCATAAAAAATACCAGATTTCCTGCCGGAACAATATTGTTGAAATCCCAGATATCAGAACCGGATGAAGAACCCTTGACCAATTGAGTTCCCTGCTCTGTCCCATCGCTTTTCCACAATCCATAATAACTATCGTTGCCAGCAGCAAAATAGAGGGTATCTTCTTTATTTACCAGGAACGAGGGACTTGATTGCCCTCCCGGGTTGATGTCTTTGACCAGTGTGGGAATGGGCATTTGGGCCTCAACGTTGATATAGAAGCCGCACATGTACAGGAAAAAGACTACC
>JAGQVA010000901.1 GCA_020438265.1 Bacteroidota bacterium | reverse complement strand
ACTGATTCTGCAAAATCACCCCAATTATCCTTGAAATTCAGATTGGGTTGAGCGATAAGATTGAAAAATATCGGCTTGCCGGGGGCAGCAAAAAATAACTGAAAGGGGCTAATGATGAATCTCAATAAGTTCATAAATTCCTGACAAAAAAATGATAAAAGTCATTAATAAGGATGAACTTCTACTGTAAAAGGCCCATTCATTAGCCGAAACCTGGTGAAGTTTGGAGACCAGATCAGAGACCGTTAGGTCTCCGGCTCCATGGGAGCCAAACGCCCTATTCAACCCTTGATTCACATTTCCAATAAAATCATTCTCTTGTCTTGTTTTTAAAGATTTTGGATCTTTGAAAGATGAACACAATAAAACTAACTCTTTTCTACCTGCTACTCGTATCTACGATATTTCTATCAGCGCAAACGCCTCAACTCGTTGCTGATATCAATCCTACAGAAACCTATACGGACCATATTACCTGGGTAAATACTACTCATCACATTGATATGGGAAGTTATGTATTATACCGGGGCAATGACCAAATGGGGGATGAACTCTGGCGCACCGACGGGACAGTTGCCGGAACTTTCCTCGTTAAGGATCTGGTGCCAGGAGCCTTCTCTGGCAACCCGGAAAACTTTATAGAATTTAAAGGAAAAGCCTACTTCCAGTCGGGAAATGTCCTCTGGGTGAGTGATGGAACTACCAGCGGCACTCAGGTCATTTACGGAGGTTATACCAATCTCGCCTGGCCGGGAATTGAATACAGAGATAGTCTGTATTTTGCTGCCGATGATGGTGTAAATGGAATTGAACTTTGGAGAAGTGACGGTACAAATTCAGGAACCGCTTTATTTAAAGATATTTATCAGGGAAGCAACTCTGGAAATCCCGGCGTTTTTACCCTTCTGGATACCATGTTAATTTTCGTGGCGAGAACCTCCTCTGCCGGATCTGAACTCTGGAAATCTGATGGATCACCTTCGGGTACTGTTTTGCTTAAGGATATCCGCCCCGGAAGTGCCAATAGTTTTATTTCGGTAATGGAACTGTTTAACGGACAGCTATTTTTTCGTGCAAATGACGGGACTAATGGGATCGAACCCTGGAAGACTGACGGAACGACTGCAGGTACAGCTCTTGTAAAAAATATCGCTTCGGGTTCATCAAATTCCTCTCCCGATTTTTCTTTCTCGGTTGTCCGGAATGGGAAAATGTATTTCTCTGCTTCGGGATCTTCCGGAAGAGAAATTTACGAAACGACAGATGGTACTCCGGCTAATACCCAGCAATTTACCAATCTTGGTTCCCCGCTTATCTCCGACATAGCTTTGATAAATGATACGATCATCTTTACAGCCACATCATCTTCAACGGGTATAGAACCCTGGAAAATTGGCTTTACTCCTTTTGCACAAACCCTGCTCAAGGATATTGCTCCTGGTACAACCAATTCTCTGCCAGGAAAGTATTTTTTATATAATGGGAAATTGTATTTCAATGCAGATGCCCCTGCTACCGGAGCAGAACTGTGGGCCACTGATGGCACTACCGCAGGCACAAACCTGGTGAAAGATATTTACCCTGGAAGTACGAATAGCGGTCCTACCTATTTTGCTGAAGTGAATAATACGTTGTTTTTCGCCGCTGGTGGAACGAATGGTTTTGAACTTTGGAAATCGGATGGCACTACCAGTGGAACTGCCGAGGTGAAAGATATCAATCCAAATGGATCAGGTGTGTATTCCGAACTCATCCCTTTTAATAATCTCGTATTGTTTGCCGGCGTTGATACCGCGACACAAGAACAGTTATTTGCCAGCGATGGTACTTCCAATGGAACCCAAAAGCTAACCTCAATATGGACGCATGCAGACCAAAATCAGTGGTTTCTAGAACCCGCTCATAACCGTTTATATTTTGCAGTAGATGATGACGTTCATGGAAGAGAACTATGGAGCAGTGACGGTACCACCAGCGGAACCAATCTTGTCAAAGATATACGGCCCGGTCCATTAAGCTCCGATGCATGGTACCTGGAAGCACTAAACGATAAAGTCGCTTTTTCGGCTTATAATGCGGGTACTCATTCTCTCTATCTGAGTGATGGTACAGCATTAGGAACTCTGCCACTAATGAATGCCGAAAGTGGTATAACTTCAATTGAAAATCTCAACGATACAATCTTTTTTTCGGCAGACAGTGCTTCCAGTTCTTTTGAAGGAAGACATTTATGGAAAACTGATGGCACTATTGCGGGTACTGAGCAAATTACGTTTGGTTCTGGCGTTCCTGAACCCGAACGCCTCAAAGCTGTGAATAATGAAGTGTATTACGGGACGGAACAATACGGTTTTACCTCTCTCTGGGGTGTTTACAAATCAGATGGAACAACCAGTGGAACCCAATTAGTCAAACAATTTAATTTTTCTTCCAATAATTCCGCTCCGGCTGACTATCACGCCTTTAACGGAGAAGTTTATTTTAATGCATCTCCGGGTACCAGCAATTCTCAACTTTGGAAAACGGATGGCACCAGTGCAGGAAGTTTGCTTTTGGGGACATATTCTGTTGGAGTAAGAGGTTTTATCACTCTGGGCAATAAAATCCTGTTTGTTGCTGGTAGC
>JAGQVA010000900.1 GCA_020438265.1 Bacteroidota bacterium | reverse complement strand
GTTACCGATTAGTAACTGCTTTTTTTATGATCGTTTCGATCTTTCTTATCCCAAATAGGTCTTCAGACCTTTGCTACGGGATGTATGTCTTAATCTTCTGATGGCTTTTTCTTTGATCTGTCTTACCCTTTCACGGGTCAGATCAAATTTTTCTCCGATTTCTTCAAGCGTCAGCGAATGTTCTACACCAATTCCAAAATATAATCTGATCACTTCTGCTTCGCGCTGAGTTAATGTACTGAGGGCTCTTTCAACCTCTTTACTCAAACTTTCGTTGATCAGTTCATTATCAGGATTGGGTTCTGCATCATTTTCCAACACATCCAGAAGGCGGTTTTCTTCTCCCTGTACGAAAGGAGCGTCAACAGAAACATGGCGGCCTGAAATCTTTAATGTATCAGAAATCTCGTCTTCACTCATGTTTTCGAGTACTTCGGAAATTTCTTCTGGTGAAGGCTCGCGTTCAAATTCCTGCTCCAGTTTGGAAAATGCCTTACCGATTTTGTTCAATGCGCCTACCCGGTTGAGGGGAAGACGTACAATTCGGGATTGCTCAGCCAGGGCTTGAAGAATACTTTGTCTGATCCACCAAACGGCGTAGGAGATAAATTTGAATCCACGGGTTTCGTCAAATCTTTTGGCTGCTTTGATGAGCCCTAAATTACCCTCATTAATCAAATCTCCTAATGATAACCCCTGATTTTGGTATTGCTTGGCCACAGACACGACGAATCGAAGGTTGGCTTTGGTCAGTTTTTCCAGTGCCACCTGATCGCCTTGTTTGATTCTCCTGGCAAGTTCTACTTCCTCGTCCGGAGTAAGCAGTTCTACTTTTCCGATCTCCTGCAAATACTTATCAAGGGATTGTGATTCCCGATTGGTTATCTGCTTACTTATCTTGAGCTGTCTCATGTATTCGAGAGGCTTATTAAATTGGCTTAAAAAATATTCTGTGAGTCAGATTTAACAGCCCTTGGGCAAGTTAATTTCAAACTACAAATTTAAGGGCTTTCGCATTGACTTGCAAGTGCTTTTCTTTGACTTCCTGCAACTATGCTTCCAACTCTTTACAGTTTAACCTGTTTACTCAACAGATGTTATAATATAAGACGAAAAAAAGGGGCAAAGGGTCACAAATAATCGTGAATCAACCATTTATGACCCTTTGGGATTAAATGGCTTCTTCGGCGTAAGCCTCAATAGGAGGACATGTACAAACAATATTTCTGTCTCCATAGGTATTGTTTACCCGTCCCACTGATGGCCAAAACTTATTACTTTGCAGCCCAGGAACGGGAAAAGCAGCTTTTTGCCGTGAATAAGCGTGTGTCCAATCATCACTTGTAACAACAGCTAGTGTATGTGGAGAGTGGATCAGAACATTGTCTTTGGCATCTGCCATGCCCAGTTCGATTTCCCGCACTTCTTCTCTAATGGCAATCATGGCATCGCAAAAACGGTCCAGTTCTTCCCTTGGCTCACTTTCTGTCGGCTCAATCATAATGGTTCCGGGAACAGGCCAGGATACCGTCGGAGCGTGAAAACCGTAATCGATCAATCGTTTGGTGATATCGTCTACTTCCAGACCGAGCTTGTTTTTAAATTCCCGAAGATCGAGAATAAACTCGTGAGCAACCCGTCCGTTGGCTCCCTTATACAAAATACTAAAATGTTCCTCCAGACGGCTTTTCATGTAATTGGCGTTGAGAATTGCATATTCTGTAGCCGCCTTCATTCCTTCTGTTCCCAGTAATTTGATATAGGCATAAGAAATCAGCAAAATACTGGTACTGCCAAAAGGAGCCGCAGAAATGGCTGAAATAGCCTGATCGCCACCGGTTTCTACCATTTTATGTCCGGGAAGGAATGGAGTAAGGTGAGCGGCAACACAAATCGGACCCATTCCAGGTCCACCTCCGCCATGAGGAATGCTGAAAGTTTTGTGAAGGTTGAGGTGACAAACGTCAGCGCCAATTCTACCCGGGCTGGTCAGCGCCACCTGTGCATTCATATTTGCACCATCCATATAAACCTGACCTCCGTTCTGATGAATCAAATCGCAGATATCAATAATGGTTTCCTCAAATACGCCATGGGTAGAAGGATAAGTAATCATCAGGCAGGAAAGCGTTTCCTTATATTTTTCTGCCTTTTCCTTCAAATCCTCCATGTCTATATTCCCTTTTTCATCACATTTGACCACGACTACATCCATACCGGCCATGACGGCACTGGCAGGATTGGTGCCATGTGCGGAAGAAGGAATCAAAGAAATATTGCGATGGTGATCACCCCGACTGTGATGGTACGCACGAATAACCATCAAACCTGCATATTCACCCTGAGCACCTGAATTGGGCTGAAGAGAAATACCTGCAAATCCGGTGATGTCGCAGAGATCTTTACCCAGATCTTCAATGATTTCGAGATAACCTTTTACCTGATCTTTGGGAACAAAAGGGTGTATTTTTGAAAACTCAGGCCAACTCACAGGAATCAACTCAGTGGCAGCGTTCAGTTTCATGGTACAGGACCCGAGCGGTATCATGGCTGTATTCAAAGAAAGATCTTTGTTTTCCAGACTTTTTATATACCGCATCATTGCTGTTTCGGAATGGTAGGTATTGAAC
>JAGQVA010000899.1 GCA_020438265.1 Bacteroidota bacterium | reverse complement strand
CATAAACCATTCCCAATATTCACGAACAGAGAACTTTCCATCATAAAAAGGGGAGGTGTATAAAAATTTGTAATACATTTCCTTGTGATGACCAAAAAGCTTTTTCTTCTCTTTTTTTAAGATTTCGGGATCAATTTCCACATTCAAGGGTGATTGCCACCAGATATCGGATTCTATGCTGGAAGGAAGAATTTGTATTTGAAAATTGTCCTGAGTGCGCGATTTCGCTTTCTGGATTGTTTTGCGATGGCCTTTTCTTTTCACCTTTCGCGTCTCAACATATAAAGGCTTCTCTAAATCTTCTTCTTCATAATATGGGTAATCGTAATAATCTTCCTCATAATCGTATTCGTAATCATTCCACTTTTCCTGGAAAAAACCTTTCTGCTTCAGGAGCTCGATTTGTTCCCAGGAAAGCGAATTATTCCTATACAAATACTCTATGATTTGATTGATGACCTTCATCCCCCTTTTTTATTATTGAGGTCATAATTACGAGCATGTGAAAGAATGGTTATAAACCAGATGTTACAATTTTCCAACCCCACTGAACTAAGCAATAAGTCACAATTTTTTATTCATTTATAACAAATTAGCCTTATGAAATTCAAACAAATCGTCTTACCTCTCCTATTGGTAAGTGCAACATTACTCTGGGCTTTTAAGCCTTACAACAATGCAGGAAAGGTCATCCGCACCAAAGGAGGTGCTTTTATCATTCCTTCCAGCGTGAAGATCAGTCCCAAAGATCAGCAGTTTATTCTCAAAAACCTGAAAGAAGCCAATGGTGTCTATGCAGCTTTGGCTTATAAACGGGATGGCGAGCTCAAAACCTATGGAAATTACGACCTGAGTATCTTCCGCCAGGTGGGTAAAGAAATCGGAGAAAGCATGGAACCGTCTGCGAATTCGATGGTGGGTTTTATCCTGTTTAAGAAGAAAATCTCCTTTTCTAAAGTTAAAGATGAAAATAAGCGAAGTGAGGAATCATTTGTAGTCGAACGCGCTTACATCGGGGTTGGGGTGCAAAATTCTATTGGCCAGAATCTTGACAATGTGCTCAGCAGATATGCGGATTAATATCATTGGTTTTCGTCGTAGAGACGCGATTCATCGCGTCTCTGCAGCGAAAACCCAAAATAAAACATTTATGAAAAAAGCCCTTCTATTAACCTTCTTCGGATTTCATCTCTTCTGCATGATATACACAAATATCATTATCGAAGAACAGGTTTACCACGATTTTTTCCTGAATGAGCAGGTAAAAGGCAAAGCCCTGACTGCATTGGAACACACCGGAATTTTCAATGATCTTTTTCACATTTATTCCGGTTATAGCGGCGCAGAAACAGGCTATGGTTTTTACGCACCCAATGTATCGAGTCAGTTTATGGTTTTGTACACCATCAAAGATTCATTGGGAAATCCTGTCCAGGTCAGCCTGCCCAGACATTACAGCAAAGAAGCCTTAACGCGTTATTTCACTGCTTTTGATTTGTTTATGGACAAACTCGATGAGCAGGATGAAAAGTACGACAAATTCATGGATATCGTCATGAAGTCCATGGCCCTGAAAGTGCTGGAAGAACATCCTCCTTATACCCATATTGACGCTGATCTATTGGTGTATGACCTCCCATATATGGAGGAATTCCAGGCAGGAAAAAGACCCGAATACGCGCACATGTTACATTATTCCTACCAACTCAATCCTTAAGCTATGAAATCCGCCATCAATCAATTCTTCTTTCGCCCATATTCCGACAACAAGTCGTTGGCCTTTTTTCGCATAGGACTGGCTGTGATTTTATTCTCGCAAATGCTCTCTATATGGTCTGATTTTTTGACTATTTATGGAGAGAACGGGCTAATCAGAGGAGATGTCGCCAATGTTTACACTTCTCCCCTTCAGATTACCATTCACCATATTACTGACTGGATGACGAGTCTGTTTGGCAGTACAGAAATCGCCAATTTACTTGCATTGAGATATGTGTATATGATTTTACTGGTCTTTTTAGCCTTGGGGCTTTTTACCCGATTCAGCGCATTTTTCCTTTGGTTATTGCATCTTGCATTTGTAAAAGCAGCTTATTATCTGTCCTATGGAGTGGATTATATGCACACCTTTATGCTGTTTTACTGTATCATTTTTCCGGTTGGGAATCAGTTTTCTTTAGATGCGTATTTGTTTAAGTTCAAATTTAAAAATCCACTGCCCTATCTGCGGCTGGTTCAACTTCATCTTTGCGTGATTTATTTTTTCGGAGGAATGGGAAAAGCTTTGGGAGAGAATTGGTGGAATGGAGAATCTATCTGGAAAAGTATCAATCGTCCAATGGAATCGAGTTTTTCCTTTGATTGGATGGCTGAATACAGCTGGATTCCGATGATTTTGGGAATTGGGGTTGTATTTATGGAATTACTTTATCCGGTAGCCATGTGGCTGAAACCTGTTGGTAAATACTGGCTATGGGCAATAATTTCCATGCACGTTGGGATCGCCATTTTTCTGGATCTGACTTTCTTTGGCGCGACGATGATTATGTTGAATATGACGGGGTTTTATTTCTTTTATGGGCAAATGAAGGAAGAGAAAACTATTACATATAAAGTGAAGACGCCAGAAATTAGCCTG
>JAGQVA010000008.1 GCA_020438265.1 Bacteroidota bacterium | reverse complement strand
GGTTGTAGGTAATGCAATGCACCTCAAAAATATTCCACTGGGTTCTTTTGTTCACAACGTGGAACTGAATCCCGGTAAGGGAGGTGTGATGGCAAGAAGTGCGGGATCTTATGCACAGTTGACTGCCAAAGAAGGAAAATATGCCATTCTTCGACTACCCTCCGGGGAAACCAGAATGGTTCTTGACTTCTGTATGGCAACCGTTGGTGTTGTCGGAAATACTTCCCACCAAAATATCCAGATTGGTAAAGCTGGTAGAAATCGTTGGTTGGGTAAACGACCCAGAACTCGTGGGGTAGCAATGAACCCTGTAGATCACCCAATGGGAGGTGGCGAAGGACGTGCTTCAGGAGGACATCCAAGAAACCGTAATGGCTTGCCTGCCAAAGGTTACAAAACAAGGAATAGGAAAAAGGCTTCAAGCCGTCTGATTATTAGTAGAAAGAAAAAGAAACGATAATGGCTAGATCGCTGAAAAAAGGGCCTTTTGTGGATCCCAAACTAGAAAGAAAGGTGCTGTTGATGAACGAAAGCGGGAAGAAACGGTCGATTAAAACCTGGGCAAGACGCTCAATGATTTCTCCTGACTTTGTAGGTCATACTATCACAGTCCACAATGGGAAAAAATTCATCCCTGTTTTTATATCAGAAAACATGGTCGGGCACAAGTTGGGAGAATTTGCTCCTACAAGAAACTTTAGAGGCCATGCCGGAAACAGAAAGGATAAAAGAAAGTAACCATGTCTGAAAGAACAAAAATGACTCGTAAGGAAAAGATTGAAGCTAAGATCCCTAAGGGACCTAAGCGGAAAACTGCCTATGCGAATGAATTGAAAGATAAACGTGCGGATGTATCCAAGGTTGAACTTCGCAATTATCGCTCTTCAGCCAGAAAAATGCGGTTGGTGGTAAATCAGATTAGAGGAATGGAAGTGTTTCAGGCAATGAACACACTGAAGTTTACTTCAAAATCGGCCGCCCCTGCAGTGATGCGTCTTTTGAGATCTGGTGTAACCAGTTTTGAAGAGAAAAATGAAGGAGAGCGAGTTGATGTAGGAACTCACTATGTCAGTGAAGCCTTTGTAGATTCAGCCAGAATGTTGAAAAGACTCCGTCCTGCTCCCCAGGGAAGAGCCCACTTGATTCGCAAGAGATTTTGCCATGTTACATTGGTAATTGATAAAATACCGGAAATCGAAGAATAAATAAAAAGTTAGGAAATTGGGACAAAAGACACATCCAATAGGACTTAGATTAGGCATCATCAAAGGTTGGGAATCCAACTGGTTTGGTGGAAAAGATTTCTCCGATAAGTTAATTGAGGATGAAAAAATCAGAGCCTATTTAAATACTCGTATCCCCAGAGGCGGTATTTCAAGAATTGTTATCGAGCGGACACTGCGCAAGATCACGATTACTATTCATACTTCTCGTCCAGGAATTGTTATTGGTAGAGGAGGAAAAGAAGTTGACAAACTTCGAGAAGAAATTAAAAAGCTTACTGGTAAAGATGTTCAGATCAATATCTTTGAGATCAAAAGACCTGAACTCGATGCAACTTTGGTGGCTTCACAAGTTGCTCAGCAATTGGAAGCCAGGGTTTCTTTCCGACGTGCAATGAAATCTTCTCTGGCTGCAACAATGCGTGCTGGTGCCGGTGGATGCAAAATTATGTGCTCTGGAAGATTAGGAGGAGCTGAAATGGCGAGAACAGAGCAATACAAAGAAGGAAGAATCCCTCTCCAGACCCTGAGAGCAGACATTGACTATGCGTTAGTAGAAGCTCATACCATTTATGGAGTAATTGGAGTCAAAGTCTGGATATTTAAGAAAGAAATCTTTGGTAAAGTGGATTTATCTCCAAATACCAGTTCAGACCGTAAGCGAGGAGGAGGAGGAAACAAAAAACGAAGAAGATAAGCAAGAAGATAAGATATGTTACAGCCAAAAAAAGTAAGACGGCGTAAGGTCCAGAAAGGAAGAATGAAAGGAAATGCTGGCAGAGGTGCCGAGATTTCCTTTGGCTCCTACGGCCTGAAGGCTTTGGAATCCTCATTTATCACTTCCCGACAGATTGAAGCTTGTCGTATCTCAATCTCAAGAGCAATGAAGAGGGAAGGAAACATGTGGATTAGGATCTTCCCCGATAAACCTATTACCAAAAAACCTGCCGAAGTGCGGATGGGTAAAGGAAAAGGTAATCCAGAATAC
This sequence comes from Bacteroidota bacterium, assembly GCA_020438265.1. GTDB lineage: Bacteria > Bacteroidota > Bacteroidia > J057 > J057 > JAGQVA01. The sequence continues at coordinate 27,002 of JAGQVA010000008.1, read as the reverse complement.
TGGGCTGCTGTTGTGAAACCCGGCCGTATTCTTTTTGAGCTTGATGGTGTTTCTGAGCGTGTTGCCAAAGAGGCACTTCGATTGGCATCTCATAAACTACCTATTAAGACTAAGTTTGTAACCAGAAGAGATTTACAGATATGAAGGCGAAAGAAATCAGGGACCTGACTACCGACGAAATTGTCGCCCGTCTCAAAGAAGAACGCGATAAACTCCTGAAACTGAGGTTAAACCATGCTGTGTCAGCAATTGAAAACCCCTCAGAAATACAGGAAACTCGCAAAACTTTAGCAAGATTGAATACCATTCTTCGCGAAAGACAATTGGCGGAAGAAGTAAATAACTAACCAGTCATGAGCGAAACAAATATAACAAGAAATTTAAGGAAGGTCCGAATCGGAAAAGTCGTTAGTGATAAAATGGATAAATCCATTGTGGTGGCTGTTGACAGAAGGGTAAAACACCCTATCTATGGAAAGTTTGTTCACAAAACTTCTCGTTTTATGGCCCATGATGAAAATAATGATTGCGGAATCGGCGATACCGTTCGGATTATGGAGACCAGACCGCTCAGTAAAAGAAAGCGGTGGCGGTTAGTGGAAATTATTGAAAAAGCAAAATAAGTTTTGGGTTTTGCCCTGGGATGATTCTCAAATAGCAAATACTCAACTGGAAATAACCAGTAACCTAAACGATAATGATACAACAGGAGACCAGATTAAAGGTAGCGGATAATAGCGGAGCAAAAGAACTACTATGTATCAGGGTCCTTGGAGGAACCAAGAAAAGATACGCCAGAGTAGGTGATAGTATTATTTGTTCGGTGAAAGCAGCGGATCCAAGCTCCAATGTCAAAAAAGGAGATATTGTGAAAGCCGTTGTTGTTAGAACCCGTAAAGAACGCCGTCGTAATGATGGATCTTACATTCGCTTTGATGATAACGCCGCTGTTTTATTGGCTAATGACGGAGGTCCCAGAGGGACTCGTATTTTTGGCCCGGTTGCACGCGAACTTCGAGATAAAGGATATATGAAAATCGTTTCTTTAGCCCCGGAGGTTTTATAAAAAGATTGGTAAGATGGCAAAGCAAAATAAATTACATATCAAAAAAGGAGACACAGTACGTATCATTTCTGGTTCAGGAAAAGGTACAGAGGGTCGGGTTATGAAGGTGTTTCCTCAAAAGATGACTGCAATCGTAGAAGGTAAGAAGATTGTTAAAAAACATATGCGCCCTTCTCAGCAGTATCCAGACGGTGGAATCATCGAGCAAGAAGCTCCTATTCACGTATCAAATCTTATGCTGATTGATCCGGTAACCAAAGAACCTACCCGTATCGGGAGAAAAAAGGTTGAAGGAGGAAAAGGCTGGGTTAGATATGCCAAGAAAAGTGGTGAAGAGTTAAAATAAAAATATAAATCTATGGGTTGGGATTGACCATAAGGTGTAATGACCCGGGTCTTTCAAAATTCAATATCAAACTTATGTCATACGAAGCAAGGTTATATAAACTGTATAAAGAGCAAATCGTGCAGGACTTATTTAAAAAGTTCAGCTATGACTCTGTCATGCAGGTGCCGAAACTGGATAAAATCGTGATTAACCGAGGTGTAGGAGATGCAGTTTCTGATAAAAAACTGATTGATGCTACAGTTCAGGAGTTTGCACAGATTGCAGGACAGCAACCGATTGTTACGATTGCCAAGAAGAGTGTTTCTAACTTTAAACTGAGGGAGGGTATGCCGATCGGTTGTAAAGTCACTCTGAGGAAACAAAAAATGTATGAATTCCTTGATCGCTTTATCAATGTCGCCCTGCCACGGGTAAGAGACTTCAGAGGAATTCCACAACGCGGATTTGATGGTAGAGGAAACTTTACTATGGGAATCAAAGAACAAATTATCTTTCCTGAAATCAATGTTGATAAGATTAACAAAATCGCTGGAATGGATATTACTTTTGTTACTTCTGCTCCCACTGACGAGGAAGCGTTGGCGTTATTAAAGGCTTTTGGTATGCCCTTTCAGGGAATGAATAAGCAATAGAAAGAAAATGGCTAGAAAATCTATTATTGCAAGACAGGAGAAACGAGAAAAACTAGTAGCAAAATATGCTGCTAAGCGAAAAGCGTTGAAGGAAGCAGGTGATTACCAGGGACTGGCACTCCTGCCCAGAAACTCTTCCCCTGTCAGATTGAAAAATCGTTGTAAACTTACGGGAAGACCCAGAGGGTATATTAGAAGATTTGGTATTTCAAGAATCAAATTCAGAGAGTTGGCCTTACAAGGTAAAATTCCTGGAGTAAAGAAAACAAGCTGGTAGTATGAATGCAGATCCTATTTCAGATTATCTGACTCGTATCAGAAATGCTCAGAGTGCAGGCCATAAAGTTGTCAGCATCCCGGCATCTAATCTCAAGAAAGAGATTACCAAGGTGCTCGAAGAGTATGGATATATAAGAAAATATAAATTTGTAGATAAAGGTCCTCAGGGTGAAATAAAAATTGCTCTGAAATACAATAAAGTAACTAAAAGGCCGGCCATCACTAAGCTGGAGCGGGTAAGTAAGCCCGGACTTCGCGTATATTCTAAGGTACACAAAATGCCTCGAATACTTAACGGTCTTGGAATTGCAATTGTCTCTACTCCCAACGGCGTAATGACTGCCAAAAAGGCTAAAAGCGAAAATGTTGGAGGAGAGGTACTGTGTTATGTTTATTAAGAGATAAAACGAACCCATGTCAAGAATAGGAAAATTACCAATTTCTCTGCCCGCTGGTGTTACTGTTTCCGTTGATAAATCCAACGTTGTTACAGTAAAAGGCCCGAAAGGAGAACTGAAAGAGAAGATTCATCCTGAAATGATTGTTGAGACGGAGGATGGTTCGATAAGTGTGAAAAGACCAAGTGAACAAAAAAGACATAAGTCGATGCATGGTCTTTACCGGACTCTTATTAATAATATGGTTGTAGGTGTTTCTGAAGGATATACCAAAGAAATGGAAGTGATTGGTGTAGGATATAAAGCAGAGGCTAAGGGTAATATCCTGGAATTGGCCCTGGGATTTTCTCACCCCATTGTTATGGTACTACCTCCGGAAATCAATGTCGAAACTGAAACTAAACGTGGTGCTGCTCCACAAATCAAGCTTACCGGAATTGATAAGCAATTGATAGGACAGATTGCGGCGAAAATTAGAGAACTAAGACCACCTGAGCCTTATAAAGGAAAAGGGATTCGCTTCAAAGGAGAAGAGGTTCGTAGAAAGGCTGGTAAAGCGGCTGGTAAATAAAATTGATCTTCTGACTTCTCGTTTCTTTAAGGTTTTATCCTTTATAGGAAACGTTTAATGAATAAAGAAAATGGGAAACAAAGCAAAAAAAATCCTGCGGAGGGATAGAATAAGAAGGCGTTTACGTGTGAAAATTCATGGAACTGCTGAGAAGCCAAGATTGGCCATATTCCGAAGCAATAAGCAAATATATGCCCAAATTATCGATGATGAAGCTGGAGAAACCCTGGCCAGTTGTTCTTCTCGATTAAAAGACTTAAATTTGCAGCCGCTTTCCAAAGCTGAGCAGAGTAAAGAAGTAGGTAAAAAACTCGCTTCTATTGCAAAGGATAAGGGAATTGAGCAGGTTGTATTTGATCGGGGTGGTTATAAATATCACGGAAGAGTAAAAGCATTAGCTGAAGGCGCACGCGAAGGCGGGCTTAACTTTTAAAAACTTATGAAAATTCCAAACGAAGTTAGAGTAAAAAGTAGCGACGTTGAACTACAGGAAAAAGTAGTTAAGATTAAGCGCGTAGCCAAAGTGGTTAAAGGTGGTAGGCGTTTTAGTTTTAGTGCAATTGTGGTGGTTGGAAACGGACAAGGCATTATTGGATTTGGACTTGGTAAAGCGAATGAGGTTACTGATGCTATTTCTAAAGGGATTGATGATGCCAAGAAAAACTTGGTTAAAGTCAATATCTTGAAAGGAACGGTTCCTCATGACAGTTTTACAAAGTTTGGCGCAGCTAAAGTTTTATTGAGACCCGCAGCTCCCGGTACAGGAGTACTGGCTGGAGGTGCGATGAGAGCAGTGCTGGAAGCAGCTGGTGTAAGAGATGTGATTGGTAAAAGCTTGGGTTCTTCAAACCCTCACAACGTGGTCAAGGCGACTGTAAAGGCAATGATTGAAATGAGAATGCCTCATGAAGTTGCTAAACATCGTGGTGTAGAAGTCGCAAAAGTATTTCACGGGTAATATTCTATTATAGAATAGAAAAGAAAAAATAGAAATAATGTATCCTAAGGTAAGAATAACTCAGGTGAGAAGTACCATCAACCGTCCTAAAGATCAAAAAGCCACCATTCAGGCTCTTGGGCTGGGAAAACTTAATCGGACTGTTGAAAAAGAGTGTACTCCTCAGATTCTGGGAATGATAAAAAAAGTGAGCCATTTGGTTAAACTAGAAGAGACGGAATAAATATCATGAAGTTACATACACTTAAACCAGCAACAGGATCTACTAAAAATCGCAAGCGAATTGGTAGAGGTCAGGGATCTGGAAGAGGGGGAACCTCTACCAAAGGCCATAAAGGTCAGCAGTCCCGAAGTGGGTATAATTACCGGGCCTGGTTTGAAGGTGGTCAAATGCCGCTTCAAAGAAGGGTTCCAAAGTTTGGATTTAAAAATCCTTTCCGGGTAGAATATAAGGTACTTAACCTCGATACTATTCAGAATCTGATTGATGAAAAATCTGTTACAGAGATCAATCATCAGGTTTTGGCCGATAACGGAATTATTGCTTCACCTAAGAAACTGGTGAAAGTGCTTGGTAGAGGGGAATTATCCGCAAAGGTAGATGTGAAATTGAATAAATTTAGTCAGTCCGCGAAAGTAGCTATTGAAAATGCTGGCGGTACTGTTACAGAAGTATAAGCTAGATGAAAGCCCTAATAGAAACGTTAAGAAATATTTTTAGGATCTCCGAGTTGAAAAACCGGATTCTTTATACGATCCTGCTGTTGGCGGTATACCGGTTAGGTACTTTTATTATTCTTCCCGGTATCGACTCTAACATATTGCAGGATAGTTTTGGTAATGCAGGTGCTGGTGGAAATTTGTTGGATCTTTTTAACGTATTCCTTGGCGGTGCATTCGGAAGGGGCGCAATTCTGGCCCTCGGTATTATGCCGTATATTTCTGCATCGATTGTTGTTCAGCTTTTGGGAGCAGTTCTACCTTCAATTCAGAAATTGAGAACAGAAGGAGAAGCCGGGCAGAAGAAAATGAATCAAATTACCCGCTATTTAACGGTAGCCATCACCTTTGGGCAGGCAATCAGTTATGTAGTATTCCTGAATGGACAATATCCGGGAGCTGTTATTGATTCTTCTCCGTTCTTCTGGGCTATTAGTATCCTGATTCTGACTTCTGGAACGATGTTCCTCGTTTGGCTGGGAGAGAGAATTACGGATAATGGTGTTGGTAATGGTGTTTCTTTGTTGATTATGATTGGAATTATTTCTGGATTCCCTTCTGCTCTGATCAACGAAGCTCGTTCTACCCTTCCTATGGTTTTCTTCATTGAAATTTTAGCATTGGGAGTTGTAACCATGGCTGTTGTCGCGCTTACACAGGCAACCAGAAAAATCCCTGTGAACTACGCCAGACAGATGATGGGAAATCGGATTGGTCAATTAGGAAGAGGAAACGCTGCCAGACAGTATATCCCATTGAAAGTGAATTCAGCAGGAGTAATGCCTATCATTTTTGCCCAGGCAATTATGTTTGTGCCTACTACATTGATTCAGCTTTCTGGTTCTGAATCTTTGACTCCGGTTGCAGCCGCGTTGGGTGATTTTACAGGGTTTTGGTATAATTTCATATTCTTCTTTATGATTATTGCCTTTACCTATTTTTATACTGCAATCACTGTCAACCCTAATGAAATTGCTGACCAATTGAAAAGAAACGGTGGTTTTATTCCTGGTGTTAAACCTGGAAAGCGAACTGCCAATTACATAGATACTGTACTTTCCAGAATTACTTTACCAGGTTCTGTCTTCCTGGCTTTTGTTTCGATTTTCCCCGCATTTGCAATGATTATGGGGATTTCTCAAAACTTTGCCCAGTTCTTTGGAGGAACGACTCTTCTGATTATGATTGGGGTAATTCTGGATACTTTGCAACAAATTGAAAGTTACTTGTTGATGCGCCATTATGATGGCCTGATGCAAAGCGGTAGAGTTAAGGGGCGTAGTCGCAGAGGAATTGCAGTTTAATCGACAAAGGAGGAGGTTTTATGAGTGAAGGTCGTGTAACTCTTAAAACTCGGGAAGAGATAGAGCTGATTAGAGAGAGTTCTTTGTTAGTAGGAAAGACATTAGGCGAAGTAAATAAACATATTAAGCCTGGCGTTAACACACTAAAACTTGATCAGATTGCTGAGGAATTTATTCGCGATAACGGTGGTATACCGGCGTTTAAAGACTATAATCCAAGTTTTGGCAGTTCCCCATTTCCATACTCTTTGTGCATTTCTGCTAATGAAGAAGTTGTTCATGGGATGCCAGGTAAGAATCGTTATTTGAAAGAGGGGGATATTGTTTCTATTGATTGTGGAGTGTATATGAATAATTATTACGGTGATTCAGCATATACCTTTGCTGTCGGAGAAATTTCTCCTCAGAAACGCAGGCTAATGGACGTTACCAAACAATCTCTTTATAAAGGCTTGGAAAAAGCTGTTGCAGGGAATCGTCTTGGAGATATTTCCAACGCTATTCAGCGTCATGCAGAAGCATTTGGTTATAGCATTGTGAGAGAAATGGTTGGACATGGTCTGGGAAGAAATTTACATGAGCCTCCTGAGGTTCCTAACTATGGTAGAAAACGATCTGGATTATTACTCGAAGAAGGGATGGTCCTTGCAGTTGAACCGATGATAAATTTGGGTCGACGGTTTATAAAGATAGCCGATGATGGTTGGACAGTTTTAGCAACAGATCGAAAGCCTTCTGCCCACTATGAGCACGCAATTGCAATTGGAAAAAATAAAGTAGACATATTATCAACATTTGAGTATATAGAAAATTATTAAGGAATATTTTGGCAAAACAACCTCCTATAAAAACTGATGGGATAGTAAAAGAAGCACTTCCCAATGCTAACTTTAAAGTAGAACTTGAAAATGGGCATGTGGTTCTTGCACATATTGCAGGAAAGATGCGTATGCACTACATTAAAATTCTCCCAGGGGACAAGGTTGCGTTGGAAATTCCTCCTTATGATTTAAGTAAAGGCAGAATTGTTTACCGTTATAAATAGTTATGAAAGTCAGAGCATCTGTAAAAAAGAGAACATCGGATTGTAAAATTATCCGTCGCAAAGGAAGGGTTTATGTGATCAACAAGAAAAACCCTCGCTGTAAGCAAAGACAGGGCTAGTTGAAATAAAGAAAGCAAAATATATGGCACGAATAGCAGGTCAAGATTTACCTAAAAACAAAAGAGGCGTTATTGGTCTCACATATATTTTCGGAATTGGAAAAACCTCCGCTGCCCAGATTCTTGAGAAGGCAGGAGTTGACCAGGATAAAAAAGTAAAAGACTGGTCGGATCCGGAAATTGTAAAAATTCGTCAGGTAATTGGAGACGAGTATAAAGTAGAGGGAGCACTTCGCTCTGAAATCCAGCTTAACATCAAGCGTCTGATGGACATTGGATGTTACCGGGGGCTGCGTCACCGTAAGGGGCTGCCACTGAGAGGCCAGAGAACTCGTACCAATGCTCGTACACGAAAAGGTAGGAAGAAAACTGTAGCAGGTAAGAAGAAAGCTCCGAAATAGAAATAATTAATATGGCAAAATCGTCCAGAAGTACTAGCAAGAAAAAGAAAAAAGTTGATGCAGTAGGACAAGTTCATATCTCGTCCTCCTTCAACAATATTATCATTACCATTACGGATATGGGTGGTAATACAATATCCTGGTCTGCCGCCGGGAAAATGGGCTTCAGAGGCTCGAAGAAAAACACCCCCTATGCTGCTCAGGTTGCAGCTACTGACTGCGCTAAAAAAGCGTATGATATGGGGTTGAGAAAAGTAGAGGTTTTTGTAAAAGGAACTGGTTCTGGTAGAGAGGCTGCTATTCGTGCGTTAAGCGTTGCCGGAATAGATGTTACTTTGATTAAGGATATCACTCCTCTGCCACATAATGGTTGCAGACCTCCTAAAAGAAGAAGGGTATAAATTGAAAATCAGATAGATAAATGGCAAGATATAGAGGCCCAAAAGGCAAGATAGCCAGAAGATTTAAGGAACCAATTTTTGGTCCTAGTAAAGCACTGGATCGCAGAAAATATGGCCCTGGTCAACACGGACGGGGAAGAAAAAAAATCTCTGATTACGCTGTCCAGCTTCAGGAAAAGCAAAAGGCGAAATATACTTATGGCGTCCTGGAAAAGCAGTTTAGAAATACATTTGATAAAGCAGCTAAGAAAAAAGGTGTAACAGGTGAAGTCTTCCTGCAAATGCTGGAATCTCGCCTGGACAATACCGTTTTCAGAATGGGATTCGCTCCTACACGCAGAGCAGCTCGTCAGCTGGTAAGCCACAAGCATGTGATGGTTAACGGTGTTGTTACTAATATCGCTTCTTGCATGCTCAAACCAGGAGACGAAGTTACGATCCGCGAGAAAAGCCGTAATATCGAATTGGTAAACCAAAATCTGGGCAGAGGACCTCGGTTCTCCTGGCTGGAGGTACATGCCGATCAGCATAGAGGTGTATTTCTGAACAATCCAAATCGGGAAGAGATTCCTGAAACGATTAATGAGCAGTTGATAGTAGAACTGTACTCGAAGTAATTATTACTTCGCAATGCTTTGTATTTTATTTCGTTATTTATAATTCTAAAGAAAGGAAAGAAACCATATGGCACTTTTAAATTTCCAAATGCCAGAGAAAGTTGTTCTGGAAAAAGAAAACGACTTTTATGGTAGGTTTCTCTTGCGTCCACTGGAAAGAGGGTATGGTATAACCGTTGGGAATGCTTTGAGAAGAGTGCTTCTTTCATCTCTGGAGGGCTATGCGATTACTTCCGTGAAAATTCCGGGAGTTGACCACGAGTTCTCAGTTGTGGAAGGGGTCGTAGAGGATATGACAGAGGTGATTCTTAACCTGAAAGGGGTCAGATTGAAAAAGGTGGCTGATGGAGATTCAAAGATATTTGTTTCCGTACGTGGTAAAGAAGTGTTTACTGCTGGAGATATCTCTGATCACACTGCTGCTTTTGAAATTACCAATCCTGATCATGTAATTGCGCACCTTGATCCAAAAACACAATTTGATATTGAGTTGACGATTTCTCGAGGACGAGGATATGTTCCTGCTGAAGAGAATAAACCAACCAATGCCCCTATTGGCGATATTCCGATTGATGCGATCTTTACTCCGGTCCGAAATGTAAAATATGACGTTGACGATTACCGGATTGAGCAGAAAACGGACTACGAACAATTGGAGATCGAAGTGAAAACTGATGGGACAATTGATGCTGAGTCTGCTTTAAAAGAAGGAGCTAACATTCTTCTGAGGCACCTCATGTTATTTTCAGATGATACAATCAAGCTCAAATCTGATGAGCCTGAGAAGAAGGATGAGGTAGACGAAAACTACTTACAAATGCGTAAGTTATTGAAAACGCCTCTTTCTGAATTGGATCTCTCTGTGAGAGCATACAACTGTCTGAAAGCAGCCGATATTAAGTCACTGGGTGACTTGGTAAGCTATAATATTGCTGATCTGCTTAAATTCAGAAACTTTGGAAAAAAATCACTTACCGAGCTGGAAGAATTGGTTGCTGATAAGAACCTTAGCTTTGGTATGGATGTCGTCAAGTACAAACTCGACGAAGATTAAGTCTATTTTTATTATTTAATTATTTACTCATTGCCCGGAGGATTATGACCCATGTTTGGAATGCCTCTGGCAAGCAAAAGCTTTAACAATGAGACACGGAAAAAAAGTTAATCATCTCGGGCGTAAGTCTGCCCACAGAAAAGCCATGTTGCGTAATATGGCTAACTCCCTGATCGAGCACAAGAAGATTACCACTACAGTGGCAAAAGCGAAGGCTCTCAGACAGTATGTTGAACCTATACTTACCAAATCCAAAGAAAATACTACTCATTCTCGTAGGGTTGTTTTTTCTTATCTTCAAAACAAAGAAGTAGTTAAAGAACTTTTCGGAGTGGTTGCTTCACGCATCTATGATAGACCTGGAGGATATACACGTATCCTGAAAATTGGTAACAGAAAGGGAGATAATGCTGAAATGGCGTTTATCGAACTGGTAGACTTTAGCGAGTTTGACTCAGCTGGCACATCTACTGGCTCTGGTAGCAAGAAGAAAAAACGTAGAAGAGGTAAGAGTGGTTCTGGTTCTGGAAAAACAAAGGAAAAAGTAGAGGAAGCAGTAGTGGCAGAAGAAGTAGTAGAAGAGGTTGAAGAAGTGGAAAATGTGATCGAAGATGCTGAAGAGGTTGTTGAAGAAACTGTAGCGGAAACAGAAGAAAGCACAGAAGAGTCTGAGGAGGAGAAAAAAGAAGATTAATCTTAGTTTTAATCGATATAAAAGCGGAAAACCCAAAGGTCTTCCGCTTTTTTTATTTTTGAATAGAAATGTTGAAAACCTCAGCAAAATAATAGCGTAATTTTTGCCTCACTTCGTCCATATTTACCTCACGTCCCAGTTCTTTTTTCAGAGATGTAACTCCTTTGTCATTGATTCCACAAGGAACAATATGATCAAAATAGGTCAGATTGGTATTCACATTTAAGGCAAATCCATGCATGGTGATCCATCCACTGCACCTTACCCCAAAGGCGCAGATTTTTTTTGGCCATTCAGAATCAATATCCAGCCATACTCCAGTTGCTCCGGGAATCCGACCTCCTGAAAGACCATAATCTCCAATTGTACGAATCATGACTTCTTCCATATTGCGGAGATACCATCCCAGATCTGGTTTCATTTTTTCCAAATCGAAGATGGGATACCCCGTGATTTGGCCAGGGCCATGGTAGGTGATGTCGCCACCCCGATTGATACGGTAAAATTGCACCTGTGCCTTTTTTCGTTCTTGCTCGTCAATCAGAAGATTTTCCTCTTTGCCACTTTTCCCAAGTGTATAGACGTGTGGATGTTCACAAAATAATAAGTAATGTTTGGTATCCGGAATGTAGGAGGGCTTTGAACGCCGGGCTATAAACTTAAGATCAACATTTTCTTTCAGGAGCGATTCCTGAAGGTCCCAGGCTTCCTGATAGTCCATTAAGCCTAAAGATTTGTATATGACTGCTTCTCGTTTCAGATTACTTCGTTTTTGATAGCGGTAACTTTTTGGATCTCAGGTATTTGCTGAGTAAGAAGAGGCTCTACCCCTTCTCTAATTGTTTGTAATACATAAGGACATTTATGACAAGCACCATGCATGGAGAGATTTAATACACCATTTTGGTAGGATTCAAAAACAATATCCCCTCCATCTTCCTGTGCTGCAGGTCTGATATGAGCGTTGAGAAGGTCTGTGACCATCTGGGCAATCACATCATCAGAACGACGATGATTGAGAGGAGTAGAACCCAAGAACAAAATGGGTTCATTTTTTTTCAAATGATCCTGAATTATAAATCTCAATTCCATTAAAATTTTATCCCATTCCGGACTTTGCTGATGGGTTTTTAGAATCGTAATGTGATTCCGATTGATCAAAACCCGGTCAACATATCTAAGCATGAGAATCTTTCTGGCCAAAGGGGATACTTCTGCTTCTTTGATTGAAGTAAATTCGTAAGGTTTATCAGTGAGAATCCCGTTTTCCAGCACAAATTTAATGGCATTTGGGTTGGGCACTCCTTCTATATGTAAATGTACCTGTCGGTCCATGATATTTCTTTATTAACTGTTTGCTTTTAGCTGCAAAGATACGAAGGTAGATTTAGAAATCATCATCTAACCCCATTGCCTGATTAAGTGCATTAAGAAGCTCTCTGTGTGCATTCCTGTCTTTATTTTTTAGAGCAACGGCAACCCCTTCCTGGTAAATCTTAATCGCATCATCTAACTTTTCCTGCTTTTCAAGGGTTTTTCCTAAATGATAGTACAACCCTGTATAATCCGGGTCAAGGGCTTTTAATTTAAAAAAGTAGGAGATGGCCTCTTGAAGTTGATTTTGACTCAAATATTCGTAAGCAATTGAATAAATAGTAAAGGAGTCATTCGGGGCTTGTTCGAGAAAGTTAAAAAGTTGTTCTAATCTAGGGCTTAACATGATTTTATATATAGATTTTAGTTTGTAATTTTGCACAAAAATTAATGCCCGTCAATTTATGAAGATATTAGTATGTATAAGCCATGTTCCTGATACTACCACTAAGATAAAGTTTGAGGGAAATGGTGATACACTGGATAAGTCTGGTGTAACCTTTGTGATTAATCCTTACTGTGAATATGGCCTTTCAAGAGCAATTGGATTCAGAGAAGAAGGCAAAAATGTTTCTATTACAGCGCTTAGTGTTGGGGGACCAGAAGTTGAGCCTACTTTGCGTAAGGCTTTGGCAATTGGGGCAGATGATGCAGTGAGAATATCTGCTCACCCGAATGATTCAGCTTTGGTAGCGCGCCAAATCTATAATTATGTGGAAGGGAAAGAATTTTCTGTCATATTCACTGGAAAAGAATCCATTGACTTTAATGGCTCTATGGTTCCTGGTATGTTGGCAGAATATTTAGGTTGGTCATTTGTTTCATTTGCTACCCACATGGAAATGACAGGGGAGGAAAGTGCAGTATTACACCGGGAAGTAGATGGAGGTTATGAGGTGGTTGAAGCGAGACTTCCCATAGTTGTGAGTTGCCAGAAAGGAATTTCAGAGTGGCGGATTCCAAACATGAGAGGTATTATGGCGGCCCGTAAAAAGCCACTTGCTGTGGTAAGTCCGTCAGAAGAGGTTGCAGATACATTATCCACAATAAAGTTTGACTATCCTCCGGCAAAAGAGGCTTGTACTTATATTGAGCCAGACAATGCTGCTCGATTAGTTGATGAATTGGTTTCAAAAGGGTTGATTTAAAATAAAATATATAGATGTCAGTATTATTATTTGCCGAAAATTCTCAGGGAAAATTTAAAAAAGCGGTATTTGAGGCTGCAACTTATGGTTTTGAACTAGCTCAGTTATTAGGTACAAACCTTGAAGCCGTTTCTATTGGACAAATAGAAAACGCAGAGTTAGAAAAATTAGGAACCTACGGTGTTTCAAAAGTTTACCGAATTCAGAGTGAAGAGATGGATGCTTTTGCTAATACAGCTTATGCCGCCGGTATTGCTTCTGTTGCCAAAAGTGTCGATGCCAATATCGTCGTAATGGCTCAGACTTATAATGGGCGGGCAATCGCCCCTCGTGTAGCAGTAAAACTCAAAGCGGCACCCCTTTCAGGCGTCATTAGTATGGTTGATCCAGGAAACGGTTTTCAGACAGCTAAATATTCTTATTCCGGAAAGGGAGTGGAAAGCTTTAAGTCTGAAAAGGATAGTCTGGTAATTACGGTTAAAGCGAATGGATTCCATGTTGCTGAAAATCCGCAGTCGATAGCCATCGAAAACTTTGAGTATACGCCCGCAGCGTCTGAGCTGGATGCAGTTGCGAAAGAGATCGTGAAGGCTTCCAGTGGTATCTCTTTGACAGAGGCTGAAATTGTCGTTTCCGCTGGTAGAGGAATGAAAGGGCCAGAAAACTGGGGAATGATCGAAGAATTAGCTGGTCTGTTAGGAGCGGCAACTGCTTGTTCCAAACCTACTGCAGATATGGGATGGAGACCACATCATGAGCATGTGGGTCAGACAGGAATTCAGGTGGCACCTAATTTGTACATTGCGATTGGAATCTCAGGTGCAATTCAACATTTGGCTGGAGTAAGCTCTTCAAAGAATATTGTGGTAATCAATAAAGATCCTGAAGCACCATTTTTTAAAATTGCAGATTTTGGAATAATAGGAGACCTTTTTGATGTAGTGCCACAACTTATCGAAGCAATTAAAAAAGCAAAAGTCTCTGGCTAGGAATCAGAAATTCCTACTTGTGTAGTTAGGAAAATTATCATATAGGTATTACATTGTACCTAGGTGGTATCACTGTTTATTATAGGTTAGGTAGTTAGTATAAATAAGGATAGTTGAAAAAAATTAAACTTGACATCATCGGTTTATCCTCAAGCAATACTCAAATTGGGCATTACGCATTGGTTTTGGGGGAGAGTAGTGGAAAGCGTCGCCTTCCTATTATTATTGGGGGAGCGGAGGCGCAGGCAATTGCGTTGGAATTAGAAAATATCAAGACTAATCGCCCCATGACTCATGACCTAATCTATAATCTGGCGAGACATTTTGAAATCAATCTTTTGGAAGTAATTATCAATGATCTTCGTGAAGGAATTTTTTATGCCCGATTGATTATGGATTTTGATGGAGAGATTCATGAGATTGATAGCCGCCCAAGTGATGCCGTAGCAATTGGTGTCAGATTTAAAGTTCCTATTTATACTTATGAGAATGTTCTCACTGAAGCTGGAATTGTGATTGATGATGACACTGAGGAGGGATACCAGGATGAATCCGGAGGATTTTCTCTTGCAGAAATAGAGAAGTCTGATCCTCCGGAAGAGGAGGCACCTGCGCCTAAATCAAGAAAGAAAAAACTCTCTTCTGAAGATCGGATTAAGCAACTGGAAAAACTGCTGAGTGAAGCATTGGAAGGAGAGGATTACGAAAAAGCGGCAAAACTGAGAGATGAGATTAATCGACTGACAAATGATTAGAATCAGTTGATTTTGAATAAAAAAAAGATCGGTTCCAAAACCGACCTTTTTTTATAATTATATGATTATTTCCTATCCTTTCAGTCTGAATTTGATTGTAACCTGGACTGTCTGACGTTGGTTACCCTGGGCAGCTGTCAGCTTACTAAAACGCCATTTTCTAATCGCGTTAATCCCGGCTTGTTTAAGACCTGGTTTATCCGTAAGCCCTACAAGTTTTACATAAGAGACAGATCCGTCAGGCTCAATAACAAATTCAAATTTTAAGTCTCCTTCCTCCTGAACTGTGTATTGAGGCTCTGATAGAGCTATCACACTACGGCCCTTTAATCCGCCTTCAGAACCCGTCCCAAAAGTATAAAGCCCCTTGGGATCAAGCACCTTTACATTGGGCGTTCCTGAATTGCCTATACCATCATCAGAGGTTCCATGGTTAGAACCTGACTCATTTGTAGTATTATTGAATGTAAGTTCCGGCTCTTCGGAAGTTGTATTGCTGTTATTATTGTCGTTACTTTTTTCATCCGCTTTTTTATCCTCTTTGGGAGTTTGTGTCTTGGGAGGAGTTGGCTTGGGATCTTGTTTTTTAACGACAGGAGGATCAGGCTGAATGACTGGTGATGGCGCTTTTGTTACAACAGGAGGTGTTGGAGTAGGGGTTTGATCAGAAACCTCTGCTTCCTGTACTGCCTTAGCCTGCTGTTGTTGAGGCTGAGGATTCGGATCAGCAACTGCCTTTTGAAAATTGTTGACCTGTCTGCTTCCCTGTTTGTAATCGCCAAAATCAATGGCGCCTAACATTTCATATTCTTTCTCCCCTGGAGGAGGAACTCTTTGTCTGTAAGCTGTCCAGATAAGTGTAAGCAACAAAAAGATAACCATGATAATGGTAGTGGAAATTGCACTAATCTTATCATGTCGTTTTTCCTGAGCTATTAATTCTGGTGTAAGCATAATTTTCTACTGCGTTAAATTTGTTGTCTTATGTTTGTTACTATAAAGATTAACATACCACAGTTTTTCCATAAGACTATCGGTAAATAGCAAAAAAAGTGCAAGATAATCAAGATAGAACCAACCATTCAAACACTGTTTTTCCTGACTAATAATATGTATTCATACGTGTTTTCAGAAGTGGTGTTATTCATCTTTGATTCATGAATATAGTAATTTCCTGATTTCGGATGCTTTGGTCAGGATTCCCTCTAACTGATTCAACGGCAACATACTAGCCGCATCACTACTGGCCAACCCAGGCTCAGGATGCGTCTCAATAAACAATCCATCAACCCCGGCAGCGACACTCGCCAGACATAATGTCTCAATCATTTTGGCATCTCCGCCCGTCACGCCCGAGCTTTGATTGGGTTTTTGTACAGAATGGGTACAATCCATCACCACCGTTCCTCCAAAGGCCTGCATGCGTGGAATACTGGTCATGTCCACAACCAGAGATTCATACCCAAAGGTTGTTCCCCGTTCCGTTAACCAAATCTGATTATTCCCTGTAGATAAGACTTTTTCAATGGCAAACTGCATGGCTTCTGGTGAAACAAATTGCCCTTTTTTGATATTTACACCTTTCCCTGTATTACCCGCAGCGATGAGTAAATCTGTCTGCCTGCAGAGAAAAGCAGGTATTTGTAAATAATCCACATATTCTGCAACCTCTTCACATTCCCAGCTCTCGTGAACATCCGTTAGGACAGGTATGTGAAGCTCCTCCCCAATATCTTTAAGAATATTCAGTGCTTCGTGTTTATCAATTCCGGAAAAACTGTTTAGTTTGGATCGGTTGGCCTTTTTGTAAGATCCTTTGAAAATGTATTCAATGCCTAGTTTTTGAGTAATTGTTTTAACCTTTTCAGCAATGAGAAAGGCTGTATCGCGATCTTCAATTGCACAAGGCCCTGATATCAGAAATAGGGAATTCATAAAATAAATTTACTGGTTTTTCAACGAACCAAGATAGCCTCCATGATGACGCTTAAAAAATTCCTGCCGCGTGAATCCGGTCATGTGAATAAGAGAGATCGTGATTATATGGCAGATAACCATCATTGTGGTAATGGAAGTCGTGGGAGTAAGGTCCAGGGGACATATCTCTGGTGGTCCTCCTGTAAAAAGAGAAACTTCCGCATTCTGGGCTAGAGGGCTATCCAGGTCGCCGGTAATGACAATCACAGGATTATCTCCGTGAAGGTTTTCTGCCAAAGTTACCAGTTCCAATAACTCCCGGGTTTTTCCCGAGTTGGAAATGAGTAGTAAAGCATCGTGAGGATGAAGAAGCCCCAAATCACCGTGCTGTGCTTCAGATGGGTGGAGAAATACGCCGGGAGTACCTGTGGCGGATAAAGTGGAAGCCAGATTTCGGGCAACCTGCCCTGCTTTTCCCAAACCGCTGGTAATGACTTTTCCTTGTTGCTGATGAACCTGACGATAAATTAATTTCACCGCCCCTTCAAAGTCATTATCAGGAGGTATATTTAAAATTGCCTGAGATTCGGCTTCAATGATTCTTCTTATTTCAGGATGCATATTTTATTTTTCGCAGGAGAAAACAATAACGACATAACTACTCAAAACTAAACTAATTTTATGAAAATTTATTTTTCCGGATCTATTTCAGGCGGACGCCAGGATGCTGCCTTATATCAGCAGTGGATACATTTCCTTAAAGAATATGGTGAAGTACTGACTGAGCATATTGGTGACCCTCAATTGCAGCCAGGAGAGGCAACCATTTTGGATGATAAGGGAATCCATGACAGAGACCTGGAATGGTTGGAATCTGCTGATGTGGTGATCGCTGAAGTTACAGTACCCAGTTTAGGCGTGGGCTACGAATTAGGTCAGGCAAGGGCAATGAATAAGCCAGTCATTTGCCTGTTTCGTCCGGGAAATGGGAAAAGGTTATCTGCTATGATAGCTGGTTGCGATGATTTTGTTTGTCTAAATTATCAGGAGATTACAGAAATTGAAGATAAGGTGATTAGCATATTGAAAATGATTTAAAATTTGCTCTTCGGAGTAAACTAGGGCACCAACTATAAGTCTCATTCGTTCTAAATTAGCAAGATATGTAAGGAATAAAAGGCAAATACTATTATCTTGCTTTTTACCCATCTTCCCAAAAATATTTGTTTGGTAACTAAAGAGACTTCTAAAGAGAAAATCAGTTTAATATGATTTATCGCCTGTTTTTTATTGTATTAGTGATCTTGTTGGTCAACAAGGTTTTTGCACAAACAGAAAGGATTACTTTTGAAACCATCGGAATTGAACAAGGCATGTCCAATAATTATTGCCGGGTTTTGATGGAAGATAGCCAGGGATTTATTTGGGTGGGAACCACTGACGGCTTAAATCGATATGATGGTTATTCTTTTGATATTTATAAACACAATCCAAAAGATCCTTTTTCGATTAGTGGAAACAATATTACAGCTCTTTATGAAGATAGTTATGGTTATATCTGGGTGGGGACATTCAAGAATGGATTAAACCGTCTGAACCCACAAACCGGTAAGTTTTTGAGGTTTGAACTTGATTCCCTTGATGGAAAAGTAAAATACCATACGAATATACTGGCTATCCATCAGGATGCCAGAAAAAGGATGTGGGTAGGCACGGCTAATGGGATTCTTTTACTTGAGAATTATGATCCGCAAAATCCCGCTTTAAATAGTTGGAAAGCGTTTTTGCGGGATATGGAAAATGTTGCGCTTGTGGGAGGTGGATTTGATTTTATGGAAGAAAAGAATGGCTTATGGATAGTTGGAACTTTTGGATTGAAGTATTATCATTTTGACAAGGAAAGATTTTATTTGTTTTCACTCGGCATTCCTGATGAAGCAAAAGATAAGTACTTTATCATTAACAGAATTATTCGCAGAAAAGACAATGAACTTTGGCTGGCCTCTCGACAAATCGGCCTTTTTCAAGTTCAGACGAAGTTTGAAGGGGAAATTCCAAAAGTCGAGACACAGTTTATTTATGAACCATTACCCATAGATCCCAATGAAGTGAAACTAAGCTCGGGTTATGTCATGGGGGCCGAATTCATCACTGATAATGATATCTGGATAGGAACGGGAGCCGGACTTGATCACTTAAAGCTAGAAGAACAGGAAATTACTTATTATAAAAGAGGAGATAAAGGAGGTCCGGCTGGAAGTGCGATTTTTGATATGCTTAAAGATCGGCAGGGAAACTTATGGCTTGCTACTGAATATGGCGTAAGTTTTTGGGGACAGGCTACGAAAAAGTTTTTCAGTATGGCTTCCGATGAGGGGTTATCCAGCACGGGAATTAATGGATTTTATCTGGAAAATGACTCTATTTTATGGATTGCTTCTTCTCAGGGTCTGAATCGTTATAATCGAAAAAATGGTAGAATTAGAACTTATTTAACTAAAAGGGATAATGGTGTTGATGGGGTAAATGTTTTTATGACTGAGATTCATCCCGGTCCAGAAAATAAAATTTGGATAGTTAGTCGGGATTCTATTCGATTGTTTGATACTAAGACTACCAAATATACCACTTATCGACCTGAAGGCGAAATCTATCGGAAAAGGGGCATGGTCAGGAAAGATTTCTTTTTTTCTTTAATGGATAAACATGGAAATATATGGCTGACTGGAATGGGGAATGTGTACTATTTTGATACGAAAACAAGGACATTTAAAATTTATGAGGATTTAATAAAGGCAACGAATATTACCTCAATATTTATTGATCGAAATGAGACTTTTTGGCTGGGTACACCCAAAGGGTTATTTGTATTTGATAAAAAAAATGAGTTTGCTTTCCCTTTTGCTGGTTTTGATGATTCTCCTAAACCCTTTGATGGTATTCAGATTAAAAGTATTCGTGAATCCAAAGATGGTAAATTATGGGTTGGAACGGTGGAAGGAATTTACGTGATTGAAATGGAAGAAGGTGTAATTCGTCGTTATCACGAACCTGAAGGATTACCCAATGCATATATCAGGTCTTTTGAAGAGGATAAACAGGGAAATTTCTGGATTGCAACTAATAAAGGAATCTCTAAGTTTGAACCTCAAACGGAAGAATTTACCACTTATACCAAAGCAGATGGCCTTGTCTGGGATGAAATGCAGAGTCGTGGATCATGGAAAAGTCCGGCAGGAGAGATGTTTTTTGGCTCAATGAATGGTTTTTCTTCCTTCTTTCCGGAAGAAATAAAGGCAAATTCTTTCCCGCCCAACGTTTATCTTACAGATTTCTCCATTCTCAATGAACCTGTCCCGATAGGCGCACCTGATTCTTTCAACCGCAACCATCAGTTTTTTCTCAACCAGGAAATTAATCATACAAAGGAAATACACCTCACTTATCAGCACCGCGTATTTTCCTTCGAATTTGCTGCCCTGAATTATCTTCAACCACAAAAAAATCAATACGCCTACATGTTGGAAGGTTTTGATGATGAATGGATTTATACGAATATCAGAAAGGCAACTTATACCAATATTGATCCCGGAGAATATACATTTAAAGTGAAGGGAAGCAATAATGATGGTATCTGGAGCGAAGAAAACGCAGAGCTAAAAATCATTATCCATCCTCCCTGGTGGAAAACCTGGTGGGCTTACGGAATATATGTATTCCTGATTACTGTGGCAGTCTGGTGGATTTTTCGAATGAGAATGGAAGCCCTTAGGAGAGAGATGAAAACCAAAGCCAGAATTGAAAAAGCAAAGATGGATGAAAGGGAAAAAGTAAGGGCGAGAAGTTCCCGCGATTTTCATGATGAGGCGGGTAATAAACTGACCAAAATTTCTCTCTACACGGGTCTGTTAAGAAACAAAGCAACCTCAGACCACGAAATGATGGATTTTGTCAATGGAATTGAAACCAATCTGAAGGAGCTTTCCTCAGGAATGCGGGATTTTATATGGGTGCTTGATCCCAAACATGATTCCCTTTCAGATACATTAATGAGGATTAAAGAATTTGGAGACGGATTATTTGAGCATTCAGGAACAGCATTTATCTATGTGAATAAAATCCCCGAATCTTTTCAAGTGAATCTCGATCTCAATACCCGTCGTAATCTGCTGATGATCTTCAAAGAAGGAATGAATAATGCCTTGAAATATGCCAATGCTCACGAGGTAAAGATGATCGCGGAGTTAAAAGAAGAGAAGATCGCCATTAGTTTGATTGATGATGGGATGGGGTTTGATCGTACCAACCTGAGCAGAGTTAATGGGTTAAATAATATGAAAACCAGAGCCAGCGAGAGTGGGGGAGAACTCATTTTTGATGCTTCACCAGGTATTGGTACTGCTATAACCTTTATTAAACAAATTCACCCAAAAGGGTAATAGATTCTCATTCCGATAGTAACTACCTTTATGTCATGAAACCGTCGCTTATACATACCGCTTTGGTCGAGGATGACCACGAAATCAGACAATTGCTAAAACTCATTATCGATGGCTCTCCCGGGTTTACCTGCAATTTGGCCTTTGAAGATGCTGAATCCGCCATTGAGGGCATTCCGCGCTACCGACCAGATATTGTGTTGATGGATATTGATTTGCCTGGTATGTCAGGTATTTCCTGTGTGCGGGAGCTTAAAAACACGATGCCTGATTTAGATATCATCATGCTCACCATCAAAGAAGATGATGAGTCTGTATTTGAATCCTTATGTGCGGGAGCGAGTGGTTATCTGGTAAAAGAAACTCCTCCGGTGGAGTTATTGGCAGCGATTCAGGAGGCACATCAGGGAGGAGCACCGATGAGTGCTCATATTGCCCGCAAAATTGTTAGCTCTTTCCACGCAGTTCGCAAATCTCCCTTAAGCAGCCGTGAGACAGAAGTCCTGAGAATGTTGTGTAAAGGTGATAATTATAAAAGTATCGCTGAAGCTATTTTTGTAAGCACGAATACAGTTAAGGCGCACATTAAGAATATTTACAAAAAACTGCATGTCCATACCCGTGCGGAGGCTGTAAGTAAAGCGCTTAAGGATCGGTTGATATGATTTATTTGATGAGCCATTTTTGATGGAAATTCACCCCCTTGCCAATGGCAGAAATGATATAAATCCCCGGCGAAAAGCTGTTTACATCCATAGAAGTACTTGCTTGTAAAACGTTATTCCACAGGATTTTTCCGGATAAATTGGAAATAGAAACCTCTACAGGAGAGCGATCCTGATCTGAAAATTCAAAATATAATGTGTTTACTGTAGGGTTTGGGAAAACGTTAAAACTATTCCCTTCAACACGAACTTCAATGGGGGGGGAAATGGTTACATTCCCATTAAAATCCAATTGTTTGATCCTGTAATAATTTAGTCCTTCCTGTGGTGAAAAATCTTCAAACAGATAGTTTCTTACAGAAGATGTTACCTCGATTTGCCCTATGGTATCCCAGTTATTCAGATAATCCTTACGTTCCACAAAAAACTTACTGATCTGAGCGACGTTATCATTTGTCCATCCAATTTGAACCTTCCGATCAACCTGTTTTCCCCAGAAATCGATGAGTTTGACATTTAGTGGAAATCCTAAATGCTCTCTAAGCGAAATAACCAGCACGACATCTTCATCAAAAGCTCTGGGATTGTAAAATGCATCAAGTATTGTAGTTGCATTATTACTGCTATTTGGGTGCTGAATAGACATAAACATGAATCTATGATCGGGTGTAAAATAGATCCCTGTAGGTTCTGACCCTGCTGGTGTCCTTGCAAAGATTTTTACTTTGGGGGTGGTTTGGGAATGCCCTGCCTCTACAAGCCAGATATAGTTATTTCCTCCGTCTTGTTGCACCCATAAATTGCCCAGATCATCAAATGCAAGATTGTCATTCCCATATCCCCATGGTTCACTGACATTTCCTGCTCCATAATCAATGGTGTAATTCATACCTCCGACATAGGTTTCAAAATTGGAAACAGTAGAACCTGTCAGCGGGTCTGAATCATCAAAACGATAGACCTTCCCATCGTCTTTAACGGCCATGTAAATTTTCCCATCAATAGGACTTATCTCAACATCTTCAATTCCCTGAAAGGTAGTGGCTCCTGCTGCTGCTGCCTGAGATATGGTCGAATTGCATTCATTGGGCGTGCTATTATTTAGCAAAATCCATTGTCCTGAAGTAGATGAAGTAAGGTTTAACACATAAAGATTTCCACTACTGAGATCCTCTGCCGTATCAGCCACAAATTTGTACATATAACCGGGAATATCGTCTTCTCCCTGATAGACAGTCCGGAGATTATTGTGAATGACTGCATTCTCATGCTGAAAATTCCCCAGATGCCAGAGTTTGTCTCCACCAACCAGATCATCAGGCTGATCAATGACGATTTTATTTACAGGATCAATTTCAATTGCCCAGCCAATATCCTTGAATCCATCCCCGTTGAGGTCAGCTTTGATGTTTTCTTCACAGGAAATGACTGTTCCCCAGGGGGTTACTGCTCCGGAACAGTTTCTGGCCGTACCATTGACAGAGTTGAAATTGATTTTTTGAGAAGCGGATATCAACCATTTTTGAAGACTTGTATTATAATTGATATCCAACACGGTTACTCCTCCCGGTGTGCGCTCCGAATTTACCGACAAATAACCATTGGTACTGCTTCCGTTAATAGGGACATATCCAGCAAAGTCGCATCGATCAGGTAATAAACCACCAGCCGTAAGAGGGTCTCCGGTTTCTATTAAATACTGGAATACGTGAGATGAGGGAATATGGAAATCGGTATCCTGGCTTCCGGGCGGGAGAGATATAAAATTGCTGATATGCTGTGAGTACAAAGGAAAATAGCCAAATATGCTTAACAAGACTCCCCAAAATAAGTGTTTCGATATATCCTT
The DNA here is from genome assembly GCA_020438265.1 of Bacteroidota bacterium. Lineage (GTDB taxonomy): Bacteria > Bacteroidota > Bacteroidia > J057 > J057 > JAGQVA01. The sequence continues at coordinate 3,258 of JAGQVA010000008.1, read as the reverse complement.
CCACAATGACTTCATTGAGGCTATTGGAGATTTTGTAGGGAGAATGATAGCCCAGATAGCTGAAGGTTTTAACATACTTGATTCCTGCTTCCTTTAAATGTGCAGCCAATTAATCTGAATATATACGAATTTTCTATATCCATTTTGACTGGCGAAGTCATCGCAATTTCCAGATCTTTTTCGTTTCCCCCAAATATGAAACTGCTAATGTTTCTCTGCTTTAAGCCACCATTTGTCTTTTTACCTGTCTTTTATTCAGAATCAAATTTTTACACATACAAGCTCAGAATTATGAAAGAACGAATCCTGTTTATTCTATCCTTATTGGTTTTGTGCTGGCCTACTGAGCAAACTGTAGCACAAAACCATTCATCCGGAGATTTTTTAATCAGCGCCGGGGTAGCCACTGGTGGGTATCGGCGTTATGGAAATTATACCAATTTTAGTATTCCTGCTGTAATTTCTGCGGAATATGGCATCAATGACGAATTGAGCGCCGGACCTTTTATCACCTATTCACGCTTTAAATATGGAGGAATCGTGAGTTATGCTTATGCCTGGCATGTGATTGATGTAGGAGGGAGAGTCTCTTACCGGTTTATTCCCTTATTAGAGCAAATTCTGGAGCAGGACATCAATATCCCTAAATTAGATGTCTATGCTTCATTTATGATTGGTTATGAAAATGTAGTATACAGCTCAAAGGAAGGTCCAAAGCCAGCCGGAGCAACAACCTTAAAGAATCGTGTCAGACTGGGGCCAGCACTTGGGGCAAGGTATTATCTCAGAGATAATATTGCCCTCTTCCTTGAAACTGGAGTAACGAATTTTGGATCGATTCACGCCGGAGCCAGCTTCAAATTATAAGGTTCAAGCCTTTGAGTTTTTTTTTGAAAACTCGAAGGCCTTATTATCTTTCCAGTCTAATTCGAATTTAATGGAACATACGATCCAAATGGAAGAAGTCGGTAATAAAGGTTCTTTCTATGTAGAAAAAGACGGAAACCGCATTGCCGAAATGACATTTAGCAAGGCTGGCGAAAATATGATCATCATTGATCATACCGAAGTTTCTGATAGCCTGCGAGGCACTGGTACCGGAAAAGCTATGGTACTCGAAGCCGTGAAATGGGCCAGAGAGAAAAATATCAAAATTATGCCTCTCTGCCCCTTTGCAAATTCAGTGTTTAAGAGAAACCCGGATATCAGAGACGTTTTATAACGCCTATTCTTCTGTATCCTCGTCAATAATTACTTTCACTCTTCCTACCAATCCACTCTCAAGTCTGACTTTGATTCCGTGTGGATGGGTTGGGGAGCTTGTCAGAATTTGTTTGACTACTCCTTCTGTGAGTTTGCCGGATCGTTGATCTTGCTTAAGAACAATTTTAACGGTCTGGCCGGGTTTGATATCTTTGCGATTTTTACCACTCATAACTAGTTTTTTCCAGGGATTCTTTTGAGGGTCTCAAGCAGGAATTCCCAGTATTTTTGTACCGAACTGATTTGTACTTTTTCATCAGGAGAATGGGCTCCACGGATATTTGGGCCAAAGGAAATCATTTCCATATCGGGATAATTGGTTCCTAAAATTCCGCATTCCAGCCCTGCGTGACAAGCGTTAACATGGGCTTCTTTACCAAACATTTCTGTGTAAAGACCACTCATAAGCTTGACAATGGTAGCTTCCGGTTTGGGTGTCCAGCCAGGGTAAGAACCTCCATACGATACCTTTGCTCCCATTAGCTCAAAACTACTTTTGATAGCTGCTGCCAGGTCCATTTTTTCTGAATCAACAGAACTTCTTGTTAAACACATAAATGTATAAGCACCATTTTTTACTTCTACACGAGCGAGATTATTGGAAGTCTGAACCAGATCCTCAATATCAGGACTCATCCGGTAAATGCCATTAGGACAGGCGTAGATAGCTCTGAGTAATTGTCCATGGAAAGCAGCAGACGCTACTTTTGAAGGTGTTTCTATAGGACTTAGCAAGACTTTTAGATCAGGATCGGTCGTATGATGTTCTTCCCCCAAAACCAATGCCTGTGTTTTGACAAAAGATTCAAAGGCCTGAATATTGGACTCAGGCACGAGGATTTCAGCAAATGACTCTCTGGGAATGGCGTTTCGCAATCCACCGCCGTCAATGGAAGATATTCTGATACCAAAGTCTAAAGCCTGATGCAAAAGGCGATTCATCAGTTTATTGGCATTGCCTCGTCCCAGATGGATGTCCATGCCTGAGTGTCCCCCTGTCAATCCTTTGACGCTGAGTTTATAAGCCTTCATTCCGGATGGGGCTGTTTCCTCCTTATAACTCCCTTCAGCCGTAACATCAATTCCGCCTGCACAGCCTATGGTTATTTCGTTATCGTCTTCTGTATCCAGGTTGAGCATATAGTCACCATCCAGCAGGCCTCCTTTGAGTTTTATGGCTCCGGTCATCCCGGTTTCTTCATCGATGGTAAACAGCGCTTCTACAGGAGGATGAGGAATATCAGAAGAGGAAAGAATGGTCATAATAGAGGCTACGCCGATTCCATTATCTGCACCAAGAGTTGTTCCCTGCGCCTTTACCCAATCGCCATCTACGAACATTTTGATTCCTTCCGAACTGAAATCAAAGTCAGTATCGGCGTTTTTTTGATGTACCATATCCAGATGGCTTTGCATGACAATGGTTGCCCTGTTTTCCATTCCCGGACTGGCTGGTTTTTTTATGATGACATTTCCGATTTCATCTACCTGAGTATCCAACCCAAGACTTTCGCCAAAGTTTTTCATAAACTCAATCACGCGTTCTTCCTTTTTAGAAGGACGGGGAACCTCATTGAGGTCAGCAAAATGATTCCACAAAACTTTGGGTTCGAGGTTTCTAACTTCTTTACTCATATTATGAATGTATTTTTCGTGTCTTAATCAAACAGCAATCTAATCAAGTCTGGAAAGGAAATCCATTATTTTGGTTAATAATTCAGAGTTTTTGATGTAATATTCTTTTCAATCCACCGCTCAAAATTAATATAGTCTGAAGTAGAGTGAGAAATCAGAGATTCCTTCTCAGAAGGAAACAAACGATCTTTAAGGCTTATAAATTCATCCTTGAATTCTGCATAGGGAATTTTACTGATTTTAGAAAAAAATCTGAGCAATTCCTTTTCATAAGGTTCGATCTTTCCTGTTTTTTTCAGATAGCGACGGGTATTATCGACAAAATACCTCATCACGAAAAAATTCTTCTGTTCGAAGTGG
>JAGQVA010000088.1 GCA_020438265.1 Bacteroidota bacterium | reverse complement strand
AGGATCTGCCCAAATTACCGCCAGGACTTTCAGTGGCGAAACCGGTTCGCCTTACCTGACCTCCAGAGAAGTGAAAAAACACCCGGGACTTTACGCAAGGATTGAAGCATTGCCACCCTATCTTCCCCAATATAGCGCAGGAGGGAAAACGGGCATTCTTGACGGAGTTTTTGGTTCAGAAAACCCCAATCAGGACTGGCAGGGATTTGAAGACGAAAACATCGAAATTATCCTCGATTTGGGAAATAAGCAGGACATTTCCTCGATTTCCACGAATTTCCTACAACGACAGGGAAACCTGATTTTTCTTCCAAAAAGTGTTACGTATTCTGTCTCAAAGAATGGGAAAAAATATCGGGAAGTAGGAGAGTTTTCTACTGAGGAATCAGATAGTTATCAAGGCATTGAGATCAAAACCTTTGCAGAGGAATTTTCCGAAAGTGCAAGGTATGTAAAGGTGGAAATTGAGAGTTTCGGTGATGCTCCGGAATGGCTTGGGAGGGCAGGCGCGAAAGTGAGGGTACTTTTGGATGAGGTGGTGGTGGAGTGAGGGGATTTAGAATTAATCAATAAACATTCCCACCTTTTTTGTTTTAAGGCCTCCAGGTCTAAAACAAAATAGAAAACTTGTGCTTTCCCTCATGATATTGATAACTCAGTTGAAACCCATATAATCTGGAAATTTTCTGAGCGATAGCCAACCCTAATCCCATGGATTGAGATTTTTTGTCTGCCTTTTGGAATCGTTCAAACAATTCCTCAGGATTGGTATGCAAAATCTCCCCCGAGTTTTCAATTTCAAATTTTTGTTCATCCAGGATAATATTGATGAAACCTCCTTGCTTGTTGTGCTGAACAGCATTTTTAACCAGGTTAGTGAACAGGACATTTACAAGAATAGGATCAAGTTCCCTGTAGAATTCGGTATGAAAGGTAGTTTTTAGTTCAATTTCTTTAAAATTTAAAATCTCATCAAAACTATCAAGGATATTCTCAATAATATTTCTAATGTTAACCCTGGTCATTTGTCTGAACTCCAGGTTTTCTATTTTAGACATAAAAGAGAGGGCTTTTTCCATTTTAGAGAGTTTGTTACATTCCCGATATGCTGCCTTTACTAAATTAATTTCTCTTTCCGTCAAGTTGGGGCTTTCCATTAACTGTTCCATCTTATTACTTATGACGGCTAATGGTGTCTGCATTTCGTGAGTAACGTTTTCATTAAATTCTTTGAGATGGATATAATCCTTCTCAATCTGATGCGTAAATGCGAAGATTACTTCATTTAGCGTGTTAAATTCGTCAATGCCAGAGGCTTCCAAATTAATGGCCTTTCTATCTTCCAGTTTATATCTGCGTATTTTTGCCAAAGTATCAAAAAAGGCTAACCACAACCTTTTAGAGATGATTTGATTAACAAAAAACAGACCCGCTATCATTAAGATGAAAATAATGGAAATAGTAAAAAACAGGCCTACGATAAGATCATCTGAGTCTAAAAGGATATTTCTTAGCGTAATCTGATAGCGTTTTTGTCTGGAGATTGGGGTAGTGAAATCCAGGTCCCGATAGGGGATCAGCTCGTCATCATAAACCTCATAGATTAACGTATCAGTAAAATTCTTCAGTAAAGGAAAAGTATCACTAACCGGGGAAACACGAATAATATAGTTGGAGGGAGGGATTTCTTCAGTATTCAGGATATGGAAATTGATTCGTTCACTTTCATAAGCCAGTTTCTTATCCACATCATCATAAACCATATACTGGATAGAAAAATAAAGTATTGCAATTGCGACAAAGGAGAACAATGCGAAAAAAACCAGTTGATACTTAATTGTTTTGGAAAGCAGTTTCATTCCTCATCAGTGAATTTATATCCAACACTATAAATGGACTTGATATAGTTTTTCCCGCCAACAGACGTGATTTTTCTGCGAAGGTTAGCCAGATGAGGATAAATGAAATCAAAAGAATCAAGAACCTCAACATGATCGCCCCAAATATGTTCAGCAATTGCCTCTTTTGTAACTAACCGGTATTTATTGGAGATAAAATAAAGTAAAATCGCATATTCTTTTTTTGTGAGAGCTATGGATTGTTCATTTATTTGAACCTCGTGTTTTTCAGGCAATAGTTTTATTTCATTAAATATAATCTCAATTTTGCCATCATAAGCTTTCCTTCGGTATAAAGCATTGATTCTTGAATTGAGTTCTGGTAAGAAAAAGGGTTTGGTCATATAATCATCAGCTCCTAAATCCAACCCTTTGATTTTGTCATCCAGCGCATTTCTTGCAGAAATGATAATGATTCCGGTATCAATATTCTCTTTCTTTACTTCCCTGATAATATCGAGCCCGTTACCGTCTGGCAAATTGAGGTCAATAATTAAAATATCATAGGGGAAGATGCCTATTTTTTCATCTGCGGTTTTAAAATCAGATGCAATCTCACAAATATTCCCTGATTTCTCGAGATATTGTTTAATATCATTGAGCAGTTCCCGGTTATCTTCAACGATCAGGATTTTCATGCGAAAAAATCATTTTAAAGAATATTGGGTTAAACAATTACCCTTTTCCTTTGGGTTTTTGATTCAACTCATTATTCATTGGGTCAAAGTTTTTTATTGCTCAATTATTTTCCTCCCTCTCATGTATCTCCCTAAATCCTCTCAAACCTATCCAGATACACTGATCATGATTGGATAATAATCATACAAACCTAAAAAGAGATTCTGTAGAAAAACTTAAGAAAAGCTTAGATCCAAATACAAAGGCAGGCTTAAGCTTTTCTAAAGAATTGATACATAGTTTTGAGGTTGATTCAATATTAATTGAACAGGTAATACCATGAGCAGGCAGAGAACTGGAAAGAAAGTATTCCCAGACTTGATAAATTACATGAATACTAAAGATATATGGCAGTTTTAACCGACATTCTGATTGTTATCATAAGCATATTAATCACAGCCAAAGGAGCTTCATGGTTAGTAGACTCATCTATCAGGATCGCCAAAAAACTTGGTATTTCTGAGTTGGTAATAGGTTTAACAATTGTGGCTGCCGGTACTTCCGCACCAGAGTTTGGGGTTACTTTGTTAGCTGCTTTTCGCGGAATGGGTGATATTTCAGTAGGAAATATTGTTGGTTCAAATGTGTTTAATCTTGGATTTATCCTTGGAGGCACAGCCATCATCAGGAATCTTTCAACTAATCGTAAAGTCGTGATAAGAGATGGCGGTTTTTTATTGGTTGGGACCCTGATACTCACTTTCTTTTTATGGGATTTATCACTCAGTATGAAGGAAGGAAGTGTTCTCCTGATTATGCTTATCGTTTATCTGGGGCATCTCTTCTGGAATAAGGAACCCATCGAGCATGAATCAGAACAAGATACAGTTTATAACTGGTATGATCCATTGCTGTTAATCCTGGGTTTGGCAATGGTTATTATTAGTTCTCATTTTTTGGTTGATTCTGCCTCTGACCTTGCGGAATTAGCAGGGATCTCCCAATGGGTAATTGGAGCAACCATTGTAGCGGCTGGTACCTCGGCACCCGAGTTAGCTACTTCTGTTGTCGCTGCAATTAAAGGAAATCATGGTATTTCAGTAGGGAACCTTCTGGGAAGTGATATTTTTAATATGTATGGTGTTTTATCTACTGCAGCCATAATGAGAGAATTACCGGTAGACATAGAAGCCCGTTCAAATATGATCCTACTCATCCTGATGGTTATACTCGTGATTGTATTTATGCGAACCAACTGGCGGGTGTCCCGGATGGAAGGAGTTTTTCTTATTATCCTGGGATTGAGTCGCTGGGTGTATAGTTTTTTGTAAGGTTTTAATATCTACCCTGAAAATTGTCTCATTTTATAAGTGCTTGAAAACAAATAGTTGTAACTATCTTCAGTTAAATAATTGCCCCAGCCATCCATTCAACCCCCACCATCCTTCACCTGAACAATAAACAATGACAAAAACAAAGGAGTAATAAACAAATAGAAAAAAGGCACCTGAATAAAGGCATAAAATATCGCCAAATAGATTTTCAAAGAATACAGAAAATAATATCCGGGAGGTAAAGAGCTGCCCCATTTCCAAAAGATAAACCCAATCAACAAAACGGTAAAAACGGATACAGCGATATGTGTCTTTTTTAAAGCATTAATTTTTTCCAGTTTTTCTCCCTCGACAAACAGGTAAAAATAACTGGCTATCCCTATTTGATCTCGCATGACGTGGGGAACGATTTCTCCTTTTTCTTGATCTTGCTGGCTGACATTCCATGATCCCTGGGCTGCTAATAGATAAGCCTGTTGGCCCTGGGAAAATGAAGTCCAATCGGTAGAGAGAAATGGAATGATATATAGTCCGGCAATTCCGATGAATACAACCAAAGCCGTCTTTACCGTTTTCATTTTATTCTCTTTGAAAAAGAGCCCCAGGAAAAAAACAGGCAGCCATAACACAATCGAATACCGGGATAATAAAACGATCACAATTGATATTCCCCGAAAAAGGAATCCGCCATTCAGGATTGCGACAAACATGACCAAATGAAATCCCAAATCCATTAATTCTACTGTATAGGCCATATTCCAGGGCATATTCAAATAGTAGTACAGAAGTAGTAGAAATGGTGCAACAGCCAAAAGAATAGCTAAAACGAGATGATGGTTCTGCTTAAGCAAATTCACCTGATAGAATCCTATTCCAATCAATCCTATCACTAAAGGAATCCATCGATATTCAAACCCAAACCATTCGGCGATCACGAAGGGCAACCATTTCAATGGCATGTAGTTGGGGAAATGGTCGTAATGAAATTCATCGATAGGAGTATACACGGGTTCCCCCGCCAGAAATCTGTTCACACAAACCTGGATGGTTGGTATAATATCAGATTTATAAATGTCTATGGGATAGGTCGTTAATACTTTTTCGTGAAAATAGATAAGAAGGGTAGATCCCAGAAGGAAGATTCCCCCAATCATTATTTTGACATGTTTAGAGGGGGAATTTGAGGAATTCGGTTTAGCGTTCAGGTTTTTCCAGACGGGGTAAAAAGAGATGAGGGTTGCTAACATGAGCAACACAACAGGACCAAAGAAAATCCCTAATTCTCTCCTCCAAAATGTCATTAAAGCAATTTCGATCATCACCAAAAACGAAAGAACCCATGGGTAATGATTTATGAAAAAGCTTTGAAGTTTCTTTTGTCTCGAATTCATGAATTGTCTTGTCCTGGAAATGTTCTACTGTGCAATTTGAACCACTAACCAATTTTGGCTGATAGAAAATTTGCAAACGAAGATAGGCAATAGTTTGAAAAAGCCCTTTTTTAAACCCATCAAAAAATTTTCTAAACAATTCTTCGCTTGATCAGTTGTACTATTATCTCAACACCCAAAATATAAGATCTGACCCTCTTTCCTCCCCGGAAAGCGTCAAATCTATTTTTAACCATTAAATAAACCCACATTATGAGAAATATTCTTTGGCTTGTTGCCGTCGTTTGTATCGTTGTTTGGCTTTTAGGTGTATTGGGAGTGGTCGCTGGTTTAGCTACCAGTAAATTGATTCATATCCTGATCGTACTGGCCGTAGTTAGTATTCTTTACAACCTGATTGCAGGTAGAAGGCTATAGCAAAGATGTAGATTTTCTTATCAAATCTATATCTGTCATTCTTTAGACAGTTAACATCAAAACAAACTCAATTTTTTCCTCACCATCATGCACTTTTTCAATTTCGTGGATCTTGAAAGGTGTGTGATAAGGGGAAGTGAATCATTAACCTTTAATTAAGACTAAAAAATGAAAAAATATATTGGCATTCTTTTAATCGTAGGGTCTATTGGACTGGGATACGTTGGGGGAACAAAATTCACCGAAAGCAGAAAATCTATCGGCATCCTCGATGCAAAAATTACCATTAAGGACGAATCCAGCCAAACCAATGCAATTGTATTCATAGGCCTGGCGGTGGTTGCTCTGGCCGGAGGTGTTGTTTTGCTGAGAAACAAGTAATTATTCTTGTCCTACTGCTTCCCTAACCCTTCAAACAAAGCATTTAGCAGCACTCCAGAGGGATCATGGCTATATTCCCAAAACATCACTCCTCCCAATCCCTTTTCAATCACATAATCGGCTTTTAAGCTCAACGATTCCGGATTGTCATAGGTGATGAAGGTGCGGGTGGAATCATTCCAGAGATAAGGAGCTTCTGCTCCGTCATCCCAATACCGGACAAACCCGTTTTTATTGATATATTCTGCAGAGAGTCTGGCATAGGAGTATGACAGGCCCGATCCTGAATACTCCTGATAAAGACCATTATTGATGGGGGTTACCCCTTCCCAACCCCGACCATAAAAAGCGGTTCCCAATACCAGCTTCTGATGGGGAATCCCTGCGTTAATATGTTGCTCAACAGCCTTGATCGCGTACATGGAGTAGTCGGTGAGGTTGTGGTAGGAAGGACTCAGATTGGTATGATGACCGGTTGTTTTGGCACCGGAAGTATAAAAATCATAGGACATGATATTGATGAAATCGAGATACTGATGGGCTGTGCGCATATCAGTATGATCGAGGTAAGCCTGAAAAGCACCTGTGGCGATGGTTAGGAGATAATAATCATTTTTCTCTTTCTGATTCTGGACGCTGAGTTTGTCCAGCTTTTCTCTTATACTTTTGAGAAGAGCTGTGAAATTTTCCTTATCCTCAGGACGATGAGGATTCTTATCGCCGGGAAGTCCCGGATATTCCCAGTCGAGATCTAAACCGTCCAGGTCATGGCGTATCATGAAATTAACTGCACTTCTGGCCAGACGTTCTCTGGACTCAAAGGTCAGTGCGGCATCTGAAAATTCTTTTGACCAACTCCATCCACCTACGGAACAAAGAATTTTTAAATTCGGATTTTGTCTTTTCAGGGCAATCAGCCGGTCAAAATAAGTCGAATCACCGGGGCGGCCTTCTACCACTCTGCCATCAATAATATTGGCGAAAGCAAAATTGATATGGGTAATTTTCTGAGCCTGGATTTGCATATCATCAATGGCAGAACGACCTACATAAGCGACAATTTTCAAATTTTCGGGATGGGTAGCCCTTCTTGTATTTTCAGAAGACAAACCACAGGAGAGCATTAACAGGATTAAAGGAAAAATGAGTACAGGTAATTTCATGTATCGTATATTTGAACGTCGCAAATTTAAAATTAATAAAGAAGAGCTAATTTCCCATTTTATCAGCATGGCAACTTTCTATTTTCCCAATAAATCAACAGAAAAAGAGCTAAATCGCCGCTTACTTCACTTCGATCACCTCAAAACCATTGATAAAGTCTACCAGTCCATGCGAGATGAGCAGACAATCGACAGAATGAAAGATCCTTCTTTTTCCAGTGACCCGGGGGCGGCAGACAGGTTTGAAGAGACTTATTTTACGTCTTTGGTCATTCGCCTGCAAAAACCGGAAATGAATCCTTTATTTGAAAAGATCGACAATGCCTATCAGGCTTTTAAGCAGCTTATCAACCACTATCACCCCGAGGCAAATGTGGATATTTACTTTGACACCGCTCATATTACGGTGAAATCATTTTCCCGTGATCAGGAGCTTAGCTGGGAGGAAATGCGTCAGATTTATGGATTGATTCATCCGGTAGTGCAAACCTGGCTGGAAAAAATGAAAGCTGAAACCCGTCTTTTTGCCAGAGGACTATTTTCTCATCTACATCCCGAAAAAGGATTGTCTATGGGTATTCGCTTTTTTCCCTCTACAACGCTCGTTCAACAAATCAGGGGAGAGTGTGGATTTACTGTTTATAAGGAACAGGACAAAAAGGTTTTTCGCGAAGATTTGCTCAATCCGGAAACACACTTTCACACTTTACTCACGCATTCTACTGGCCTCAGAGCCAGGGGATTTCAGTTTCCTTTTGATGTAAGATTTGTAGAGGAATTTACCCGTCTGATGCTTCAGTATGACCGTGAATTGTTTGGAGTGGTTTCTGACCTGAGCATGGAAGATTTCTTCCTTGGGAACTGTAAAACGGACCGTTATATCATTACAGAAAAAATAGGAAAAGAAATACCTCTGGGAGCTCTCCCAGTCAATTAAATTTTTTCATATCGGTTTGGGGTTGTCAGAAAATTAGATAAATTGATGCAAAAATCTGAGGTGCCTGAAACTTTTGAAAACACAGATTTATAAGCACGTTAATATTTCTCATTATTACACAATAACTTTTTTAACTAAATGAAAAAACTAATTTTTACCCTACTGATCTCCTGTTTCACTTTTGTAGGTTACGCCAATCACGAGGCAGCCAGCCTTCAATCTCCCAAAGGATTAAATCCATCTGATTTCCCTGCCGAAATTATGAACATGGATATGGATGATTTCCTGAGTCTTACTCCTAAAAAGTACAAGGAAATCACGGGAGAGAAACTGGGTGTCCAAAATACTCTGAAACTGAAAGCAGCTCAGAAAATGCTGAAAAAGCAACAGAAAAAAGACTCTGACATTTCCAAAGGGGTTTATATTCTGCTTGCAATCCTGGGACTGGGATTTCTTGCTATCGGACTTCTGGATGACTGGGAAGGAAATGAATGGATTATTGCGCTGGTACTGGCAATCCTGTGCTGGATTCCTGGTGTGATCTATGCACTTGTTAAGATGAAAGATTATTATTAATTGTCATACAGACCTTCCAGGTTTTGAAACCTGGAAGGTCTTAAAATTAATCATACAGTACTGTAGCTTATTCATGAAAAAAAAGAGAAACTTACCCAAGAAACTGGAAATTGTATGGTTATCCATGCTGCTCATCTTTCCTTTTGTCTTGTGGATTCTCCCTTCTGATTTTTTTGATGAGGGACAGGTAATCTGCCCTTCACGCTTATTTTTCGATATTGAGTGTTTGGGTTGTGGAATGACCCGGGCAGTGATGCATCTTCATCACTTCGAGCTGGAAGATGCTATTTTCTATAACAGTGGGGTTGTACTGGCATACCCCTTCCTCGTATTATTATGGGGATATTGGACCTATAAATCCTATCAAAGGGTCAAGGCTAATAAGCAAAAAGCATAAATGGCTTTTCTCAATCAGGTCATTCGGGACCTTAGCCAACGGTTTGGCACCGAAATCTCCGACTTTTGTATTGTCGTACCTACCCGAAGGGCAGTCGTTTTTCTCCGTGAAGCCCTGGCTCAGGAATTTGATCAGGCCATTTGGGCACCTAAAATGGTCTCCATTCAGGACTTTATTCGCGAAATCGTTGACTGGCAATTTCCCGATATTCTTCCGCTGGTATATGAACTGTATGAAGTTTATAAAAAACGTCAAAGGGAAGAACTCCCCTCGTGGAATGAAGATTTTGAGCGTTTTTATGCATGGGGAGAAATGCTGGTCAAGGATTTTGATGAGGTAGACAAATACGAAGTCAATGCAGCTCAGCTCTTCACCAATATCAAGGATTTAAAAGAAATTGAGGCTTTTTTCACTTTTGATGAAGAAAACCTGAATGCTATCCGGCAGTTTTGGCAAACCATCCGTGGACGGGATGAAGACCTGACCGAAGTTCAGGAGGAGTTTCTGCGCATCTGGCAGATTTTGCATGATGTGTATCTTCAGTATCGTGAAGCCCTGAGCCGCCAGAATCTGGCTTATGACGGGATGGCGTATCGCCATATTTCTCAGCAACTTAGAGAAGGAAAACTCCAGCTACCCTATCAAAAAATTGTCTTTGCTGGCTTTAATGCTCTTTCCATCGCTGAGGAAAATATTATGGCTCATCTGCTCAAAGAACAGCAGGCAATCGTCTACTGGGACGTCGATAAGGCATATTTTGATGAGGAAAAACTCACGCATGCAGAGGTAGCCAAAATTCATCTTCTTGTAGGAGAAATACCGGGGAAATTTATTCGGGAATATCATCACAAATGGCAGAAGCTGGACAGTCATTTGATTATCAATGATATGGCCGCTTCACCTAAAGAAATCATTGTTTCCGGTGTTCCGCTTCAGGTAGGACAAGCCCGGTATTTAGGGAATCTTTTGCATGAGAATAAACCTGATCCTGAAAATTACAGCCAGACCGCCATTGTTCTGGCAGATGAAAATATTTTGTTTCCCGTGTTGTACTCCCTTCCCGGTGATATTGAAAGGCTGAATATTACCATGGGATTTCCTTTGAAACAGACCAATATTTTTCATCTTCTGGTAACCATTACGCGGATGATTCGCAATCTGCGATGGCAGGAAAATGAACCACAGTTTTCTTATCAGCAGGTTCTGGATATTCTCAATAATCCTTATATCAAAGCCAGAGATGCAAAAACCAGTGAGGACTTATATAAAACCATTAATGATAAGAACCTGGTTTATGTACCGCAGAAAGAATTGCTGGAAGCTCCTCTTTCCGACTTATTAAGCCACATTTTTACCCCACCACAAGGTGTTGAAGGGCAGCTGGATTATTATGAAAAAGTGTTTACAGAGCTTCTGACCGATGCCCAGGAACGAGGTGCCACGCTGGAAACGGAATACACCTATCATTTGCTCAAACAATTTAACCAGCTCAAGGAAGTGCTAAATCACTATCAGGTTCGGTATTCCATTTTGGGTTTTTCCAATTTGTTTCGTGAAGTCATCCAGAAAGCAAGGGTTCCTTTTGAAGGAGAGCCTCTGGTTGGGGTACAATTGATGGGGTTTCTCGAAACAAGGGTACTGGATTTTGAGACCGTTTATATTCTTTCTTCTAATGAAGGTCATCTTCCTGATACAAGCACGGGAAACAGCTTTATCCCTTACAGCCTGAGAAAAGGATTTGGACTGCCTACCTATGAGGAAAAGGACACCATTTACGCCTATCATTTTTACCGTCTGCTGCAAAGAGCCAAAAAGGTACATTTGATTTATAATTCGGTGGTGGAAGAATCAGGAGGAGCGAAGGAAATCAGTCGTTATATTCGTCAGATTCGCCATTTTTTCCGCGATCAGGGCAATATTCAGATTCAGGAGAGAATTGTATCTACCCCGGCACCTTATTACGAACAGCCTCCCATTCTCATTAAACAAACTCCAGAGACAGAAAAACTTATCCGGAATCGCTATCAGATTGTGGGACAGACATTGAGTCAAAGGCCTTATTTTTCGGCAACTGCTTTAACTACTTATCTGGGCTGTCCTTTGCGGTTTTATTTTCGCTACGTGGCCAATATCAAAGAGCAGGATCAGGTGGCTGAAACGATGGAGGCGAATACCTTTGGTAGTGTTTTACACGAGACGATGGAGATGTTGTATGAAGAGGTGAAAGAACAGATCATTACTCCTGAGATCATCAAAGAACTCCGAAAAAAGATTCCCGAAAAACTCAAAAAAGCATTCGCCCAAAATGATTTAAACTGGAACGAACTTCAGGGAAAAAACTTTCTCCTGCGGGATGTAATTGAAAAATTATGTCATCGGATTCTGATTCAGGATCAGCAGAGTGAGCCTTTTAAAGTGATC
>JAGQVA010000898.1 GCA_020438265.1 Bacteroidota bacterium | reverse complement strand
TGATGATCCTGGATAGGTGAAGTAACAGGATTCCCGCGAGAGAATAGCCCGTTACGATGACAAATTCCTGCCCCATATTTGCTCCAGCTGATTCGCCACTCATTGCGCCAATAAAAATAGCAGTGATACCGATAAAATATCCGGCGACGCTGACCGAAACTGCATTATTATCAAATTCAGTTAGTTGCTCGTCCAGTTTGTAAGTAGAAAAAACGCCTTTAATCCACTTGGCAAAGAAAAATAAAAGGAGGTAAAGACCGAGATAGCCGGCGTTTAATAAAATGGCAGAAGGGTTGGAAAATATGTCCATGATCAAAGTAATGTAGTATTAGTACAGGTAAATATAACAGACCAATGTAAATGCAAAAAATTATTTCTGACTTTGTTGTCGTTTAAAATAAGATCTGAGGAGGAAAATTGCCAATATACATGTAATAAGGGAAAATGAAGCTCCCGGCCAGGGGGAAGAAAAAAACCATCTCGTTGACTCCCAAATAAGAAAAAAGACCGATATTCCTCCTCCCAGCTGATAAAT
Source organism: Bacteroidota bacterium (assembly GCA_020438265.1). Taxonomy (GTDB): domain Bacteria; phylum Bacteroidota; class Bacteroidia; order J057; family J057; genus JAGQVA01. The sequence goes on along the minus strand of JAGQVA010000898.1, from coordinate 2,104 downwards.
AATGCTTTCCCGGTTTTTAATGTGATTTCCACGATTATAGACAAAATACCCGCCGGCCATAAGGGCACACAAAATCGTTATCGGATAGAGAAATCTGGCGAGGAAAAAGGTAAGTACAGACAATATTACAAATCCAACCAGCCAAAGAATAGCAAGGCGAAATCCCATCAGATCCCTTTCTCCCGAGTCCAGGTTTTCATAGGCTTCATCGTCTTCTGAAGATTTGACAAGAGGAATTTCCTCTTTTATAGGCTTTTGGGTTTGCCGGACCTTATTGAAATTTTTCTGCTCCAGCTGCTGAATATAAGTGCGAGCCAGATCTGAGTAACGGCCTACAGGAAATCGCTTTAAAAAGTCGCGGTAAGCCAGTAAGGAATTTTGCGTATGAGCATACTCCCAGGCCTGAAGTTCTTCTTCTATAAAACGGTATTGTTTTGCCAGTTTTGCTTCCAGCTGACTAATCCTCTTTTTTACCTGTTCTCTATACTTTCCATTTGGAAACTCCTTTAAGAAATGATTATAAGCGGTAACAGAATCTTCATTGGTTGCTAGTTCCAGAGCCGTTTCTTCCGCTAAATCATCATTGGTCGTTTCTCCAGGGGAACCATCCGTTTTCAGATCTTCTTTTTGAGCAATAAGATTCTGTATTCGCCTTTCTGCTTCTTCGCGAAATTTGCCATTTTCATAAGTTTCCAGATAATTCAGAAAAGCAGAAACTGTATTTTCGGCAAGGGTTTCCGACCAGGCCATATCATGTTCGAGTGCTTCCAGGCGCATTCCTGCTTCTTCACTATACTTGCCCGAGGGGTGTAATTCAAGATATTGCTCGTAAGCAAATATCCGGTTGCGCTTCAGGGCTATCTGCCAGTCTTTTTCTTCTTTCAGCGATTGATAGGAGAGGTTGGCCTCCACGAAAAATTTCCCGTGAGGATAGGTCGATAAGAATTGCTTGTAAGCCATTACCGTTCCCTTCTTTTGGGTTAATTCCCAATCCAACTGCTCATCATTGCCAAATGAAACAGGCATTTTTGCCATAAATTAGTCTTAACTAGCGTTAGATGCAATTTACATAATTTAAAAAATCAGTGCCAAGATCTGCGTTTATCCAGAAAAAAGACTTTAATTTTAGCACCAATTTAGCTTATGAACGGTTCTTCACGAAAAATATTCTGGTCTTTGATATTCCTTTTTCACCTGGGATTTTTGACCTGGCAATTGATCCATCAGCAAGTGATGCTGGTGGACTCGGAGGAGTATCTTCAGGAAGCTGAAAATATAATCGAATCGGGAGATTTTTATTGCGGAGATCCTGAACAGCCTGTCCGGATGGACAATTATACAAAAAGGCCGCCGGTATATCCTCTTTTTCTGGCTTTGGTGATTTCTGTATTTGGAAATAAAATATGGGTAATTGTCTTTCAGACTCTCTTGAGTTTTTTGAATGTCTGGTTGAGTCTGAAGTTAATTCGCCAAATATATGGACAAATTACCCATCCGATCATACTCTTGATTTTCATTGCCCTCTATCCCGCTCAGTTTATCTACACCAACCTCATCATGACTGAGATTCTTTTTCAAACCAGTTTGCTATTGATGGCTATATGGGCAATTCAGGCATGGAGATCGAATTCTTATCAGGCATTTTGGCTATATACCCTGGCGCTGATCGCAGGCATATTTATCAAACCCATTCTTTACCTGTTTATTTTTCCCCACTTCATCGTCGGAGGAATCTTCATATGGAAAACCAGAAAATTTCAACTTATTCTTCCAGTCATTATGCCTTTGGTTATTGTTTTGGGTTATATGAACTGGAACGCCCAAAGAACCGGTTTTTTCCATTTTTCAAGTATTCAAAATCTCAGCCTTTTACAGTATACAACCTATAATTTGCTCATCCATACCTACGGACAGGAGGAAGCCCTTGTCAGAGCTGACAGCATTTTGTATGCTTCCCTTGAACAACCAACCTATGCCCAGGGGCAAGAGCTTCTTCAAAGGGAATGTTTTGCCGTTATTTCAGAGAATAAGCTGGCGTTTTTAGGGTTTCACCTTAAAGGAATTGTGAATTTTTTTATTGATCCCGGCAGGTTTGATTTGTATA
>JAGQVA010000897.1 GCA_020438265.1 Bacteroidota bacterium | reverse complement strand
TAACCCCCACCGCCAGCGCGGCAATCACTCCTGACCGCCAGTCTACCAGAGTATGATAACCCAGTTTCAGTAAAACTGCTGCCATAATCCCGACTGCACTGACATTCACCGCATCCAGGAATGCTCCTGCCCAGGTAGATTTCCGCAAACGGGGAATCAACGGGTTGAGAATGGCCACAAACAAAAAGGAGGGAAGAAATATCCCCAGGGTAGCTAAAACCGCTCCGGAAAATCCGCCAACCTGATATCCAATAAACGTAGAGGTAGTCAATACTGGTCCAGGGGTAAACTGTCCGGCGGCAATGGCATCGAGTAATTGCTGCTGGGTAAGCCAGCCTAATTTGTCTACCAGTTCTCCTTCGAGATAGGCTACCAGTACGTAGCCACTGCCAAACAAAATCGCTCCGATTTTCAGAAATACAAGAAACAGTTTGGGAAGGGAAAAAGCTTTTGCCTGAAGAAGAGGCAATATCAGGGGAAATAATAATGGGGTTGTGTTCAACCAGAAACGATTGACCAGCTGGATCGCCAGCATTCCTATCAATCCTCCAGCCAGAATCGCAACGACTTCGTTGATCCCCCATAAAGCTGCGACGATGACCAATAATCCCAGAATGGCATAAGCATGTTTTTTCAGCGCTTTTTTCCCCAATTTGATCACAGCAGCCAAAATAATCGCTAATACCGCTGGTTTGATTCCCATCAAAAAAGGGGCAACTGCTGGCAACTCTCCATACGATTTGTAAAACCAGCCTAATATTCCGGTAAGAACCGCCGCTGGAAAAATAAAACAAATACCAGCGATAAACAGTCCGGGAATTCCCCCATAATGCATTCCGGTATGCATGACCATTTCAGTGGAATTGGGCCCTGGAATTAAATTGGTGGCTCCTACCAGATCGAGGAAATGCTCCCTGCTCATCCACTTGCGCTTCTCCACCACTTCGTCTTCCATCATTGCAATATGTGCCGCCGGACCACCAAATGCAGTAAGCCCCAATCGGAAAAAGAGAGAAGCTAGCTTTACCAGGTTTTTCTCTGTGTTTGGGTTATTATTTTCCATCCGGAATTTTTTTAGTTGGTTGTTGGCCTGTGGCTAAAAACTAAACCCTTACATCTTTTGGCTCAAAAATATCAGGGAAAAAGGAATGACAAAAAATACAATTACCACATAAGCTACCCCATAAAGCCGATTTTTTAAAGTCAGTTTACCCAGACCTTCAGCCAGAGCAATCGGGATCTGACGTACTTTTTTGATAGGAAACAAAATACACACTCCGAATAGATTAAAAAGCAAGTGGGCAAAGGCTACGGCCATGGCAGTGGTAGCCGCCGGGCCATCCATAAAAATCCCTGCCATTAACGCAGTGGTGGTAGTTCCTATATTACTGCCCATGAGAAAAGGGAAGGCTCTTTCCAGCGTAATTTTATCTGTAGCAACCAGAGGAACTATCAAAGAAGTCGTAACTGAGCTTGACTGTACTGCTGTGGTAGCTGCAAAACCGGTGAGCAATGATATGATCGGTTTGGCAAACAGGAAACGATTCATATTATGTTCAATTTTCCCAATAACCAACCGCTTCAGTATTTTAGTCAAAAACTGTAATGAGAAAAACAGGGCTAGCAATCCCAAAGGCAGGCTCACATAAGGATTATGATCTGTCATTTCAATAATCCACTTGGATGTATCTTTTACGAAAAACAATATTCCTCCCACTTTTTCTCCTTCCTGGGGTTCGACAAGAATAGCCAAATAATCAGAAATATTGGACAACGCATGAGTAGTCGTTTCTATCGTAAACAGGACGATTACAGTAATAATATTAAAGAAATCGTGAACACTGGCAGCAGAAATCGCTTTTTCGTATTCGTTTTTATTTCCAATATGGCCAAGGGAAACAATCGTACTGGTTACTGAAGTACCAATATTGGCCCCCATAATCATCGGAACTGCACCAATGAGAGATAATTTTCCTGCCGCAACCAGAGAAACAATCAGAGTCGTTGTCGTAGATGAACTTTGGATGACAGCAGTGGCTAACATTCCGATAAACAGGGAGATAAATGGATTGGCAGCGATCTCTACCAATTGTTCCGCAAAACCTTCACCAAATAACTTAAAACTCCCGCTCATCACATTGAGAGAAACCAGGAAAAGAAAGAGAACCAGAAATAATCTCCCGACATTAAAGGCAAGGTCTGTACCACTCGTCGTCAACTCTTCAAGCTCTTCATTTAATGTAATTTCCTCAAATTCCTGCTCTGCGTCTGTAATCGGATTATGCTCTGCCATATTTCTTTTTATCCTTTAAAAAAAACAATGGCTACAAAGGTACCAGAAGGGTATTTTGTTATGATAAAGACTATGTTAAGTAAATATGAATTAAATAATAAGGGAATATTAACTGGTTGTTAGCCTTTGGCCCTTGGCTGTTGGCAAAAGCTAATAGCCAAAGGCTAAAGGCCAATAGCTAAAACGCCGTACTCAGCCATTCATTAAAAGTCCTGACCACAGAAGGGCGCATCAAAACAGTCAGAACAATACCCGCAAATGCTCCCCAAAGGTGGGCGTCATGATTGATATTTCCCCAGGATTTGTATGAGGCGACGAAGCTAAAGAGGATAAACAGAATCCCAAAA
>JAGQVA010000896.1 GCA_020438265.1 Bacteroidota bacterium | reverse complement strand
AGAAGAATTGAGCTTATCCCCTGGAACACACAACAAAGCATCCGGTTTTCTTTATACAAATTAGGTTTATTAAACTTCAGGAAAAGAAAAAAAGCCCGGAAATGGATACAAAGTCGTCCCGAATTGTTTGAAAGACCCGGTTATCTCACCTGGATTAAAGATGCCCTGTATCATCATCATCCGCCTGTTTATCCCCATCATTTGATTCAATCAGCTATTCATGGCCTGATCGGCAAACTGAAACCTGAAGCGGGTCGCAAGGAAGATATATTTGCCTTTCTGGTAAGCTTATCACAGGAAATCAAAAGTCAGGATCAGTCAGAATGGCTTATGGACTCGGATCTGGTAAAGAAACTGGCAACGGAGTTCAATATTGATTTATCCTTTTTAAATTATAACCTTCTTGAATTAAGCAAAGAAGGATTTATCAGAGTGATTTCACCCGCTTTTTTGGCTTATTTCATTGCCTGGAAGGGATTTCATGCAGGATGGAGCATGGAGGAAACGCGATGGGAAGCTTTTCCGGAAATTCAAAAATATTTCCGAAACATGGGTTGGGAAAAGTTTATGGCTTTACCTGAAATATCGAAAAATGGGCGTTGCCACCTGGATCAGGAAGTTGAACAAAGAACATGTGAAAGCCTTGATTTTATACAAATCCCCCAAATCACCCGTTTGTATATTCCTTCTGCTACAATTAACGACTGGAGATTTTTGAAAGGGCTAACCAATTTGAAAGGGCTATATCTGGAATCTGAAGATATGAATCAGATTGGGGCAAATATGCTGATTCAATTTCCGCATCCTGATGTAAGGATTTATTTTTCAGGGAAAGTATTAAAACTCAATCAGCAATTCACTCAAAAACTGTCAACTAAAAACGAGGAAGAGTTTTCAAAACCACCTATACATTACCTGAATCTGGTTACTCCCAATCAGGAACTTGATCCTGATCAAACTTATACAAATGAGCAACCCGCATTTCCCCGAATCACAACAGAAGATGCAAAAAATCTTTTTCAGCAGGACTTATTTTCGCTTCCCTCCGAGGAACAATCAGAGTCTGACGTTCCGACCTATTCCACTAGGAAAGAGATAAAAAGAGAGTATTTAAGATATCCGGAATGGGATTTATTTGATCTGGCGGAATGGCATATTCAACCTGACCAGTCATTCAACCTGATCCTTTCTCACCGGCATCCTCCTACCCTGCTGGTTCCACAATTGAGAGAGATTTTGGGCAAATTATTTCATTTGTATGGAGAAGATGATCAAAATCAGGGAGAATTTCACTCAGATGATGAAATTCAAATAGAAGAAGGGTATTGGTTTGGCCGCACCTGGGCCTGGAAAGTGAGTAATTCCTACGCTCATCCCATTCAGATTTATATGGTTACCCCAGGAATAGTCAGACTGGAAATCTATGGAATTAAAGGAAATTTCGTAGATTCATCGTCCGTTAAAAAATTATCGACTAAAACATCTACATGAATTATTTCTCATGCCTGCTGGTGGTTTGGATGCTCAGCTTTTCCTTGCTTGGATTTGGATGTCAGGAAAACGGAAAAGGCGAACATTCGACAGAAGAAACCTTATCCGGCGACTCTTTGATGGCAGATTCACTGGTTATGTCAGAACCCACGCCAGATAGCGTAGCAGTTTCTTACCTTCTGGGAAGGTTTGATCCGGAAAAGGATACAAATTTTGTCAAAATTGAAGACAAGCATTCAGAAGGTTCCGGTCGTGGTGCTTACCTCCACCGGGAAACGTATGAAGCATTCAAAAAGATGTATGAAGCCGCAAAAGCTGATGGAGTTCAACTAGTCATTCGCTCTGCGACCCGTAATTTTTACCGACAGAAAGAAATCTGGGAAGGAAAATGGACGGGCAGCACAAAAGTAGGCGGAAAAGACCTTTCCAAATCCACACCTGATCCCGAAGAAAGAGCATTAACCATTCTTCTTTACAGTTCTATGCCCGGGACTTCCCGTCATCACTGGGGCACGGATATGGATCTCAACGCTTTTGAGAATGATTATTTTAAATCAGGAAAAGGCCTTAAAGAATACCAGTGGCTGACTGAAAACGCCCATAAATTTGGTTTTTGTCAGCCTTATACAGAAAAAGGCGAAAACCGACCCAATGGATATGAAGAAGAGCGATGGCACTGGTCGTATGTGCCTCTGGCTAAAAAATACCTGGATGCTTATGGAAATCAGGTTAGCATGGAGATGATTGAGGGATTTAAAGGAGCTGAAGTTGCCGGGCCGATTGGAGTGATTGAGAAATATGTGTTTGGGATTAATGAGGCGTGTAAATAAAGATATGGAGCGCCTGGCGCAGCGAAAAGAGTAGTTGTCATCCTGAGCCTTGGCGAAGGATCTAAGCATCACAAGCAGTGGAGCGAAGCGGAACGAAGCGAGTGAGCCATCTACAAACTATTAATTAATATGCCCCCTTGCTTCGCTCGGGGTGCTTAGATCCTTCGCATAGCTCAGGATGACATTTGCATTCTATTACAAAAAATTTGTTCAAAAAAATTATACCCCAAACCCCATGACTAACTACCTAACCCTCACCTCCACATTACTATTCTTACTCTTTTCCATCTTCTCCTCCCAGGCCCAAAATGAACCCCGCCTCCGAATAGGG
>JAGQVA010000895.1 GCA_020438265.1 Bacteroidota bacterium | reverse complement strand
TTTGATTCTAAAAGAGCTATTAACAAAGAGATTTTGATGCGTATTGATTTTGAAAGAGCTTTTGGTAGTTTGTCTTTTAAAGAAGCACAGGAGAAAATAGAAGGGTTAAAAATGAAAGATTGGATAGCCTTTGGGGAATTGGTAAAGGAAAAGTAAGTGAATCTGATATAAAAAATGGCCCTTTGGTCATTTTGACAGCACCTCTTTTAGGGCTTCGCCCAAATTTTTACTCCTCCATCGCCTCCAATTCCGCCTTCATTTTCTTCGTCAACTTTGCCACCACCATATCATAAGAATGATCAACCAGATCGCGAATTTGCTGATCGCTTAGCGTATCAACAATAGAAACTGTATTCCAGTGCGTTTTACTCATGTGAAAACCGGGAGTAATGATTCCCGGATATTCTTCCCGCAATTCTATGGCGTATTCAGGATCACATTTTAGATTGACAAAAGTTGGGTCTTCGAGCGCTGTGAGCGCAAACATTTTACCCATAACTTTAAAAACCAAAGTGTTTTCATCAAAAGGAAAACCCTCTGTAGCTGCTTTTTTTGACAGGCAATATTCCCGTAATAGTTCTATATTCATTAGGTACCGATATCTTCCCCTTCCTGATTGGGCATTCTGTTTGACGGATCAGATGTATTAGGATGTGTAATCATTACTTTTCCAACACTGGGGTTATTGAGCGTGTGGACAGGGACTTTGTGCTCATCGAAATATTCGTCTTTGAGTAACAGAGAGCCATTAATCTGGATATCCAGATTTTGAGAGATGGGTTTAATGTCAGGCTGGAGAAAAATGTGCTTCATATACACAATCTTGACATCGACTGTATTTTCTGTTACAGATTCAGGGGGAATATAAAGGACAAAACTTCCATCGCGATTGGTGAGTTTGGCAGCGAGGACCATTTCGCCATCTTTCACAATAATGCTGGCCTTCCTCAAAGGCTTTTGGGTAGCCTGCTCAACTACTTTGCCGGAAATTCGGATTATACAGCCCATAGGGCTCATGATTTTTGAAATGCGAATGTTCGCCTCCGGATTTTCTCCTGCACGAGCGAATGTCACCTCTGCAAAACATATAATCAGGAAAATGGCGACTAAAAATGGGCGTATGTAGTAGTGTTGCATTGGCTTAAAGATAGGCTTTCATTAATAAAGGGTTAAAATAAACCAGAATGATCGTTGATTCAGTCTTAATTCTGTTTTACACATTTAAACGAAGCAAAGTTACAAAGGGGAGGCTTACTTGGTCAAGAGAATCCTGTGATGGCTCTTTATTGACTAATTTAGCACTTTTCACCTATTGAAGGCACACAGAATGACTTGAAATAGTCTCTTATTGGGACGATGAAAGCTTCTCATGAGTGTGAGTTTGGAGCGTAAATCCATCATCTGATATCAGGAAAAAAAGAGAAAGTATTTTGTTCTTTGGGAAATTTATGGAAGGCTTATTTCAAGCAAGTGTTTTTTCCATTGGGAAAACAAAAAGTTTTATTCATCTGGCTATGGAACTGTTTAAACAGTTTTTTTGGCTGAATTTGCAGAATTCACCCCTTTTTTAAAATTATTGATTAATTTCACGGTGTAATTCGATAATAAAACTCTACCCCAAGAATGATCTATGGAGTTTAAGATAGATTACCGTATTTTATGAAAGCTAAAGCCATTATTCTCCTGCTCTGTTTGGTTTTTGTAGCATCTTCCACATCTTTTGGTCAACGTACACACTCCTTCGCGGCTGGTGTTGGGACCATTTATTATTATGGAGATCTTACAGATAACTTTAATAACTCATTGCTTAGTCCCGCACTAAGTGTAAGCTACAGCAAATATATTCTTCCTCAAATCAGCTTTCGAGTTGGTGCTGGATATGGTGATATCGGTGCTACCGATAATCAGGCCATTGATCCTTTGCGGGTAAACCGAAACCTGCACTTTAAAAGTTCTATGATGGAACTGAGTGGTGTGATTGTGTATGAAATATTGAGAGATAAAAACTTTGGTAATGCCTGGCAGGGAAAGCCTTTTATGACTCCTTACATTTTTGGAGGAATTGCTTTCTTCCGTTTTAATCCTAAAGCGCTGAAGGACAATGTTTGGCATGAACTCCAGCCTCTGGGAACAGAAGGACAGTATATCCCCGGAAATTCTCCCGGACCCTATTCTCTGATTCAGGCCAGTGTTCCTTTGGGAGCCGGAATGAGCATTAGAATGTCAGAGAGAGCCGGTATGAACTTTGAAGTGGGTTACAGAACCACCTTTACAGATTACCTGGACGATGTGAGCACTGTTTATCCTGACTTTGGTCAATTAAGAGAGCAAAGCGGACAACTTGCCGTAGATCTCTCTCATCGTGCATTAGACCAGAGCTTCAGCCCCGGTGATATCAGAGGAAATCCCGGTGCGAATGACAGCTACTTCTTTGCGATGTTTTCGATTACTTATTATTTGAATCGTTACGCTTCCAGAGATTTTTAATTAAAGCTGAAACGTATTTTTAGGAAGAATATAAAAGACAAAAGCCATCTCAAATTTGAGATGGCTTTTGTCTTTTATAGGTTATTGTATTACAACTACTTCAACACATTCCTCCAATCCAGTCGATCGCGAATATAATCATTGACTTTTTTGATCGGAATACGGTCCTGAT
>JAGQVA010000894.1 GCA_020438265.1 Bacteroidota bacterium | reverse complement strand
ATGATTCGCCTGAAATCCGCACCCGTTTTTTGCGCCAGGCCACAATCATGACATCACAAGGTGTTAACCGTTCTGAACAAAAATATTTTGTCAATATCAATGCAACCGGGATGAATGATGGAAGTTCGTGGCAAGACGCTTTTACCCAACTGGAAGATGCCCTGTATTTAGCTGGAAAAGGGGATACTGTCTGGGTTGCAGAAGGCACCTATTATCCCGGTGTGCTTTCTTCCCAATCTTTTATTCTGGCCAATGGAGTACATTTGTATGGAGGATTTGAAGGAATGGAAAACCAGTTGAATCAGCGCAATATTTCTTTACATCCCACCATTCTTTCGGGAGATATAGGTCAGGATGATCTTTCCTCACCTCTGGACACGGTCACAGACCGGGTTGGTAAAAACTCAACCCATGTAATCTTCACTGTGCCTGGAAAATTCCAGACTGTACTAGATGGATTTACTGTCACTGCCGGAAAGGCTGATGGAGATCTGGAGGATGCCTATGGAGGTGGTATTATGTCATTTACCATGCCCGGAGATACGTTCAGGATGTATGTAAACAATTGTATTTTTCAGGGGAATGAAGCATCCAAAGGAGGAGGGATTGGTGTCAGGGGAACGAATGGCCAGAGAATCAATCTGGAAATCAATAATTCCATTTTTATAGATAATAATGCTACTTCTTTGTTCTATACCGCTTCCGGAGCGGCAGTTGAATGTTTATTAAACGCTTCTGGAGCCGTTATGAAAAACCATTATACGAACTCTCAATTCATAGAAAATTCATCAGACCTGAGTGGAGGTTCCATTCACCACAGCGATTTTGTCAACATCATTGATTCATCTCAGGTAAAAGGATGTGTATTTGAAAATAACCGATCAATCACCGACTATCCAGGATTTAGCATATTTGGGCAAAGGGGGTTATCTGGTGCCATTTCCATAGATAGTTGTACTTTCACAAACAACACGATGACCGCCGGATATGGTCTTGGAGGAGGGGTAAGTATAAATGCCCAGAACGGCAGAGATTCGCTTAAAGTTGATATCAACCACTGTACTTTTCAAGGTAATAATTCATGGGCTGGAGGAGCTATGTCTTTAGGAACCTATAAAACTATTCCTCTAGGTCCAAATCATGTCATGATCGCAAATATTACTGATTCCAAATTTATCAATAATTCATCTTTTGCCTATTCCGGTAACGAATCCTATTCTGGTGGAATTGATCTCTGGGCAGTCAATTCAGAATTGATCGTTAATATGGATTCTTGTAACATTGAAAATAATACTTCTGATTTTTGCGGAGGAATTGGCCTGTACTCCTATAATGGATCAGTAGTAACAGCAGCGTTTTCTGACTGTATAATATCCGGGAATCATTCCAATTATACATCAGGAGGGTTAGGGGCTTTTAGCTGGACAAAGTTTCCGGATTTTTCACTCAACACAGATACCGCAACACTGTTATTAACCGTTGATAACTGTCTGATAGCGGATAATCAATCTTTTGGAGATGGTGCAGGTATCGGTCTGGAGATATTCGGTGCTGCATTTGCTGATGCCAATTTCCTAAACAATGAATTTATCAGTAATGAAGCAACTGGTACGGGTACCGGAGGAGGATTGGGGATAGTCCAACAGGAAGGTCTGGCCGGAAATATAATCGCCTCGGTAGACAGTTGTTACTTTGAGGGGAATCACGCCGAGACAGGTGGCGGTTTATCAGTAGATGCCTATTTTGGAGGATTTTCCCTGGACCTTACACTTAATCAATCTGAATTTGTTCGAAACACTGCAAATTACGGAGGAGGCATGTATCTGTATAATTTAGGCTCGAAGATTTTAACCATAAAATCAACGAATCTATCTTTTCTGCAAGATTCTGCGCTGAATTATGGTGGAGCCATTTACGGCCAGAACACAGGAGCTGGCATGATTGATATAAAAACTGAAAACACTTTGGTTACCGGGAACTACAGTAAAAGAGGAATTGTTACATTTCATTCACAATCGGGATCAATAAATAACACCTGGACGAATAACACCTTTGTTAGTAATACTTTAGCCGGGCCTGAACCAGGAGGAGCAATGACTCAACAAAAGTCTTCTTCGGGAATGAATACCTTCTTTATTGTTAACTCCATTTTTTGGGACAATCAGCTCAACGGGGATTATTCAGATTTAATAGTTGACGGAGCTTCTGGAACTGCCATTTACAGTATCTTCCAGGATACTTCCCTTTCCTTTCCGACCATTAATGAAAACCCAAATTTTGTAGACCTTCTCGGCCCAGATGGAATTAGTGGTAGTGGGGATGAAGACTTGCAATTGCAGGAAAATTCTCCGGCTATTAACACTGGCTTCAATAACTTTGTAAACTCCCCCTTTGACCTGGCAGGAAATATGCGTATCCAAAAAGACACGGTCGATTTAGGCGCATACGAATCACCTTATAATTCCTTTCAGGATACCACTACAGGCATTTTCTCTCTTGAATTGACAGAAATTCCATTTCATGTATTTCCCAGCCCGGCTACTACTGATATTAATTTGACTTATGATCAACCAGCAAGTGGTTTGAGGCATATTCTTATTCTAAATTCCATTGGACAAACCGTCATGAATAATAGCCAATTTCAGCATACCGGAAAACAA
>JAGQVA010000893.1 GCA_020438265.1 Bacteroidota bacterium | reverse complement strand
CATAAAGGCTTTAAATTGATCCGCTTCTTCACTCTGAATATTTGCCTGAAGATCATAAAAACCGCTGGAAAGGGCCTCTAGTTGAGATTTTTTATATATCAAATCTGAACCTGGCAAAAGCGTATAAGGACTATTTTCAGAATTGGCATTAAAAGCGATTCCATAGCGGTCGTCGATAAATCCATTGCCGTCGTTGTCTTTGCCGTCGAGAAGTTCTGCTTCATTAATAAAGCGATTTTGGCGGTCGAAAACTTCCATGTCAACACCGGTATCCCAGATTCCGATCAGAACGGGTTTGAGTTGAGAAGTGGCAGTTTCGGGAAAGTCAATCTGACGTTTTGCCCAGATATCAACTTTTTCGGTTTGGGTACCCTGGTTTTCTTCTACCAACTGAGTGAAAACAGTGAGTTTTGCGTCCAGCAAATAAATAGATTTATGAAGAAGTTGCTCATAAGAAATCAGCGCAGCAACCAATGATTCAGGCCAATTATTGCCAATTTTTTCAATTACTGGCTGAATTTGGGCTTTGATACTGCCTACGATCAGATCGCGGGAACTAAGTTCCAAAGATGCTTTTTGGCTGAGGACATGTTCTTCAATTTTCGGGTAAGGCAATTGGGCATATTGAGCGTATAAATGTTTGCGATAAGTTTCTCGAAAAGTTGCGCCAGTATCTTGACCAGCTACTTCAAAGGCATGCTGATAAGCGTTCAGGCCTATTCCGTGAATGAGTTTTTCTACTTCCTTATCATTTAAGGGTTTGGTCAGGTCGCTGTATTTGCGGGCGTTCTTGAAGTCATTTTTTCTAATGGCCAGTGATTGTAAAGTAGAATAATAACCTTTCAAAGTTGCCGGATCAACGATTTCAAATTGATTGAGGTCTGCTTTCAGATTCGATTCCAGCTTTTTCGCTAATGATTCTATCAAATCAACGTTTTCCATAGCTTGTAAAAAGTCTGTTTCATCCACCTGATATGTACGACGTGGCAACTGGTCTGCTGAGGTAATTTTTGTCTTTTGTGCTATAAGTTGATTACTGATTCCTGCTCCCAGGCAAATGGCCATGAGAAGTAGAAGAGGGAATAATCGAATAATTTGCTGCTTGATTTTCATAATGATAAATGATTTGAAAATAATGAGTTGTAAAAATCTTACAGCACAAAAGACGGGAATAGATAGGCTCAGGGTAGTGAAGGAAAAATGAAAAAGACTTAAGAAAAAATGAAATGTCAGGTGCTGTTTTTTGGTAAACAGTTGATAATCAGTATTCAAATCTTAAGGAAAACTTAAAATCACTAAAGGGATCATTAAACTTTTCTTCAAAAAAGCGCGAATCCGTAATTTTGAGATATGAAGAATTTTAAAAAATATCGGATTTCTATTATAATGGCTCTGTCCGGGTTTGCAGTTGGGTTTTTGGTAACCTCCTATATTGGAACGCTGAAAAAAAGAGCTGTGGCGGATTTTGAAAACAGGGTTCAGACTTCCCTTCAAACAGTGTATGCGAAGATCATGGAACCTTATGAACATACCTCCAGCCCTGATAATCCCAATACCTATCAATCGGCTTTTTATGATGAAGATTCTTCTCTGGTTTTGATTACCAATCAGACGGTACAGAATTACCCGTTGACAGATTGGGAAGGAGATACAAGCTTACCCGCACGTCGGGAGAAGCAGTTTCAGGAATTTGCCAAAGCTCTGACAGAAACTCAGAGCAGTATGCCTGCCCTGCGTGAATTTTACATCATTCGCCTGATTCAATATTGTGATACCTGTTTTGGAATGATTGAGATTAATCCGGGAAAAGTTGCCATGTATGATTCCATTCTTCAGCAAAGTTTTGTTGAAAACCAGATTGAAACGGAGTTTGTTTATGGGATCTACAGTGAGAAAAATGATTGGATTCATTTGTCTAAACCTTATTCCGAATCAAGATTAAAGAAAAGTGAATTTCAGGTTCAACTGGGAGAAGGTTTGTATTTATCAGTGTATTTTCCTCAGCAAAACCGGGCCGTGATACAAGAAATCCTTGAGCCCGTTTCATTTTCCATGTTATTATTTTTCATTTTAATGTTCACCTTGATATTTCTGCATATACTCTTAAAGAAACAGCAGAAACTGGCGGAACATAAATCTGATTTTATCAATAATATCACTCATGAATTTAAGACTCCCATTGCTACGATTGACTTTGCTTTGGCCAATATTGAGAATGTAAAAGTGATTTCCGACCCAGAGAAAATCCTTGAAATCACCGAGATTATTCGGGAGGAAAACAAGCGAATGAACGGTCAGGTAGAACAATTATTACGCGCTGCCAAAACTGATAAGGCGATGACGCTGCAAAAGGAAGTCATCAATCTTCACGAATTGATTAATCATCTGGCGGATATCACAGAGATTAAAGTAAACGCTCTCAATGGAAAATTAAACCGTAAAATGAACGCTGCGCAGGCTCATGTTTTTGGGGACGAATTTCATCTTTCCCACGCCATTTCCAACCTGCTGGACAATGCACAAAAATACTCTCAGGGAGCGCCGGAAATCAGCATAGAGACTCGCAGCGACAAACAAGGGGTTTATATTTCGGTTAAAGATCAGGGAATTGGTATTAGTCGTGATGCGCAGCGCAAAATTTTTGATCGGTTCTACCGCGT
>JAGQVA010000892.1 GCA_020438265.1 Bacteroidota bacterium | reverse complement strand
ACTTTATACCTCGCCTCAAGAATTTGTTTTAATGTACCTTCATCCGGAAAATGAATATAATGGTAAATACACCGCCTCAGAAAAGCTGCCGGAAGGGGTTTTTCATTATTACTGGTGATAATGACAATGGGGTAATCTTCCTCTGATTTGGCCGCAGACTGATACCCCGTTTCCTTGATCGAATACTGAAATTTGTCCATTTCCAGCAGCAAATCGTTAGGGAAATCAATCGATGCTTTGTCAATTTCATCAATCAGGAGAATGGCAGGCTCATCTTGGGTTGAGGCATCAATGGCCTTTTTTAAGGGACCTTCTTCCAGAAACCCGTTATTGATATACATCCGGGTCAGGGCTTCCGGATTGCCTTTATGTTTTTGTTCCTCGTCAATAATTTTCGGATCTCTTTCACTGAGTCGCAATCGGGCAATGGCATCGTAAAGATAGATTCCGTCCTGGGCTTCGGTGCGGGATTTGATATCCCAACGGTGGAATTTTTCCTTGAATGTTTCCGGTTTTTCGTGGTACCATTCATAAGCCAACGTTGACGCCAGCACAGATTTTCCGCAGCCCGGTTCGCCCATCAATAAGAGCGGTCTTTTGAGGTAAATCGCCAGATTTAATGCTTCCATGAGCGCTTTTCCGGCGAAATAGGGGTAAAACTTTCGTTTACTACCGTCCCCAAACTTGAGGATTTTTATTTCTTCTAAAGAATCTCCGTTATATGTTCGACTCATATCGATTATATATTGATCTTTTGTATTCTATATTCTTTTCGGGAACCGCCTACATAGGCCAATTGGTATCCCAATAATTCACAAACTCTTTCCAAAATATACATAGGCCGTGCTGTAGTGGGAATCTGATCCCACTGAGCCAAAATCGGCTGCATAACCGGATGATTCATTGCTTCCACATTTTCTTTCCAGGTTTTCAAATCATCTGAAGCAATCGTGTTTTTAATCGGAGGCAGCACCTGTATGACCGGATTCCCAAAAAGGTTGGGCAGTACGTTCTGATCAACCTGGGTTTCTGTCACCAGCAAAATCAGAATATTTTTCAGGGATTTTTGTCTGAATACGGGTTGAATAGCCCTGATTTTTCGAGCAATGATCTCTTTAAACGGTTGAATAAAATAATCCGCCAGTGAGGGGGAAATCGTCTGCAATAAATACATACCAAAAATCCCCGGATCGGTAATTTTCACAACGATATCCCGGTTATCGGGAAGCTGAATTTGCCTGAACAAAATGTCTGACAATTGCTCTATTCTGGCTCCATTTTGATCAGAAACGCCTGCTTCACCAAAAGTCTCTACCACTTTTCGCCAAATATCCTCAATCAGCTTTTCGATCCCAACTGGCACTTCCTCTATGATTTCATCATCCAGATGATCCATTTGTAATTCAATAGACAACAGATCCGGTTTTCGCTCAAAATACTGCCCCTGAAAATCCTTGCTGATCCAGCTCAGTCCCCGGTCTGGTTCCCCATGAAGGTGAAATACCCCGATTTTGTGGTCATATAATTCAAGGTTGATCGGATTCCGCTGGTCTGTAAAATCAAATAGCTTCAGGTTTTCCTTGATCACCTGGGTTTGATCCACAGGAAGATTTGTTGTCGCTTCAGGGGTTTGTACCTGGATGGGATAAGGAATCCATGTGAGTGCCTTTTTTACCACATCAGAAAAGGCAGCACCGGAATCTGTCATTCCTCCATAACTGATAAACCATTCTGAATCAGCTTCTTCCTCTTCTTCCAAAAAGAAAATACCTCCCTGACTATTTGGGGTAGATTTTGCCAAACTTTTCAGGCTTTTGCCAAAATTCCGGAGAATTTCTGAAAGCGGTTTTACCTTCCCGTTTTTCAAACACCGGAAAAATTCCAAAGACACTTTTTGCGCGGTCGTATCCGAAACGAGGCTATTGGTACCAATGACAATCGGTACGCCTTTAGCAATCAATTCATCCGCTAATTCCTTCGTATTGCAGGCATTGAGGAAAACTACTTTCAAATTGGGACAATACTCGGGGCTGAGGTAAACGGCCAGCTGCTGTTTGGTAAAATGACTGCCAACCGGTGCGTTGAGCGTTTGGAGATCTATTCTTTTTTTATTGGCATGACCGGAGAAATGAAAGATAGAGATCTGGCTGGAAAATAAATCCAGTTTTGTCTTCAAATTTTCAGAAATAATCACCGGCAAAGGATGAAAACACATATAAGGATCATCCTGATTCCAGTCTCCCATATAATTGGCCAGTTCGTTGAATTCCGCTTCAATGCCCAATGATCTTTGACCATCATTGGCAAACACTGAGACAATATATTGCTGGGAACTCATAGACTGGATGTATGTATTTGCGCTTTATTGAGATTTTGAGTGAATCATTCGAATGTATAAACTTCTTACTGATTTTCCGGAATTTTATTTTCTTCTTTAAAGGTAAAATTCAGGCTTTTTGGCAATTTTTGTAAACGAGTCATTTTTCCCACACCCTGATATTCGCTTATGATTAACCACAAAATGATATATAAAAAACTGCTCCTGTTAATAAATTCTTTCCTTATCGCATTCCAGTTACATGCCCAAACCTGGACAGCAGACAATGGAAATGGCACTTTTACCAATCCATTATTCTTTGAAGAATTCTCTGACCCGGACTTG
>JAGQVA010000891.1 GCA_020438265.1 Bacteroidota bacterium | reverse complement strand
CACCAGTCGCGTTCATGAGTATTTATATACCGAAAGAGGTGTATTGGGCTGGAAAGTGATGCGCGATAAAACCTGGAATAAAGAATACAAACAAGGCTACCGTTTTAATCCAAACAAGACCGTTTTTCAGGAAAAATCTTATGAAATGCTTCATAATGATGAGGTAATGTTGCTCAATACCAAGCAGTATATTTATGATGATGACAGCGTGCTTGTAGCTATCAAATGGATGGAGAATAACCGTCTTGTCAAGACTCACAAGTACGAATATGATGAAAATCATAACCTGCTTGCTGAAATTTTTGAGAATGGATCTGGTGAATTAATCAAAAAAGTTGATTATAATTATAATGCAATGGGGTTAATAGCCCGGGTAACGACTGAAAAACCTGATTATCCTTTAGAAGAATTTGTGTATAATTACGATGTCAATGGAAAGACCAGTCAGGTATTGTGGCGGACAGGAGGAGAGTTAAAAGGGAAGGTCTCCTATTCTTATGATCAGAATGGGGTATTGGCAAAACTGGACCGTGAGATGTATCAAAATACGAGAAATCAACCTTCGCATGTATGCCAGGTATATCAATACGAAAAGTTTGATTAATGAAATGTACTACTACTCAACACCCGTTTCACGTAAATAACGTGCAAGGAATCCCCGGAATATTCGGGGATTTTTTTTGCTTTGTTTTTTGGAAAAACTTCCATTCGCCTTTAGGCGAAAATCCCGTTAGGGATTTCATATTGGTAGCCATAATGGAATCCTATAATCTTGCGCGCCTTGAGGCGCGCTGGTTATCGAGAAGGGGGAAACACATGTTTTCTACCAATATGAAATCCCTAACGGGATTTTGCCTTCCGGCTGTTAATTTTACGCTAAACACATACTGTAAAAAATCAGCATTTATTCTGCTAATATTTCTATATATCATCTCTTCCGTCCAAGCCCAGTCTTCCTCCCCATACCAGTTTTCCAAAAACAAAACCCTCGCCCTTACGCTGGGCTCAATTGCATTCAGTGTCGGTGGTCAACTAACCCAAAACACCGTAAAACCCCTAATCGAAGCTGACCGGCTAGGCCTTGACCGCATGAATATTCCCGCTTTCGAGAGATCTGTTTCATACAACTGGCGACCCAAAGTAGCGAAAGCCAGTGACTGGGTTTTCATGGGAGCCGTGCTTTTGCCCGGAACACTTCTGGCTTTTAAGCCTATCAGGCAGGATATCGGGAAGCCGATTATCCTGGGAATACAAACCCTGACCATCGGATATGGGATTACGGGATTTACAAAAGCGCTGGTAAGAAGAAACAGGCCATTTACATTTATTCAAAACTCTGGTGATCCTCTGCTGATCGAAAAACAGCTGGAGCGCGATTCCCGATTTTCCTTTTTTTCTGGCCACACTTCACTTACAGCCGCTTCGGCGTTTATGGGCGCAAAGATGTACGCGGATTATTATCCTCAATCTTCCGCTCGTCCGTGGGTATGGGCCGGGGCAGCAATATTGCCAGCCGTTGTAGGATACATGAGAGTACGGTCTGGAAAACATTTTATTTCTGACGTAATTGCAGGATATCTTGTGGGAGGAGCGGTTGGGATTTTGGTTCCTCATCTGCAAAAAGCTCGATAAAAAATTTTATTTCTATAAAAATGTCAAAAACGATTCTTATTACCGGCGCCAGTACTGGAATTGGCGCTGAATGTGCTGTTTACTTAGCTCAGGGCAATACGATTTTTATTCATTATAATCAGTCAAAAGCACCAGCTGAAACGGTAGCGGCTTTAGTAGAAGAAAAAGGAGGAACCGCCCATGTGATTCAGGCAGATCTTTCTACTCAGCAGGGATGCGAAAAACTTTACACAGAAGTAGCTGCTATCACTGATCATCTGGATGTATTGGTCAATAATGCCGGAGGGTTGGTTGCCCGTCATGAGGTAAAGACACTGAGTTGGGAGCTGATGGAACAAATTTACACACTGAATACTTATTCCACCATTTACATGACTCACTTGTGTATTCCTTTGCTGGAAAAAGGAACCGATCCAAATATCATCAATATGACCTCTGTTGCAGCCAGAAACGGAGCTCCCACAGCAACACTTTATGGTTCCAGTAAAGGAGCACTGGATAGTTTCACAAGAGGTGCCGCCAAAGAACTCGCCCCCACAATCAGGGTTAATGCCATCGCTCCGGGGGTTATTCTTACTCCTTTTCACGAAAAATTTTCCACGCCGGAGAAGATTGAGGTTTTCAGAAATGCTTCCCCCTTAAAGCGAAATGGAGTAAGTGAGCATATTGCCACAGCAGTTCAGTTTCTGATTGAGAATGATTTTATGACGGGAGAGACGATTGATATTAATGGTGGGGTATTTATGAGATAAGGGCCACAAAATCAACACAGAGACTCGGAGACACGGAGACACGGAGATAAAATCAATTGATTATTACTCCTCTGTGCCTCGTGTTTTTTCTTATACCAGTACACCTCCGGTTGCAAAACCTGTCTTTTTTTATTCCTTTATAACCATGAAAAATCTAGCCCCAATCTCCTCACTCACTATTTTCCTTTTATCATTCTTCCTGGTATGTGACATACAAGCACAAAAGCCTGTTCCACATATTCCCGTCATTGACGGACAATTCTGGCGCATTGGTGAAGCACC
>JAGQVA010000890.1 GCA_020438265.1 Bacteroidota bacterium | reverse complement strand
CTCCTTTGTCCTTTATTCAGGATCCTTTTCGCTGGTTAAAATGTATCTCTGATTACCGGCTTACTTCTTCCGGAGGCCCTAATTTTGGTTTTGCTTTATGTGTGGATAAAATTACTGACGAACAAGTCGCAGAGCTGGACTTAAGCTGTTGGAAACAGGCTTTTTGCGGGGCAGAACCCATTCAGGTTGAAACCTATCGCAGATTTGCTGAAAAATTTAAGCCAGCAGGATTTGAACCAGAATTTTTCTACCCCTGCTATGGAATGGCAGAGACAACCTTATTCATCAGTGGTGGAGATTCCGGATCTGCTGTAAAAACACTGTCTGTTGATCCCGAGGCCCTAACCCGCAATGAGGTAAAAATCGTAGCGGAAAATCACAACAAAAAAATAGAACTGGTTGGTTGCGGACATACCTGGATGGGGCAGGAAATCATTATTGTCAACCCGGAAACGGGAGCCAAACTGGGAGAAAACCAAATTGGTGAAATCTGGGTTTCAGGCGATCATGTTGCCCAGGGCTATTGGCAAAAGCCAGAATTAAATAAGGCTGTTTTTCAGGCATATACAAGCAATACCCAGGAAGGGCCGTTTTTAAGAACCGGAGATCTCGGTTTTATTCATGAAAACGAAGTTTACATTACAGGAAGGGAGAAAGACCTTATTATTATTCGCGGGCGAAATCATTATCCTCAGGATATTGAGAAAACTGCTGCTGAAAGTTATCAGGGACTCAGACCCGGAGGCAGTGCAGCTTTTTCCCTGGATGTAGACGGAAGTGAAAAGCTTGTGATCGTACAGGAAATTGATCGTGGAGTATTGAAAAATGCTTCTGAAGAAGAAATTTTTGCTGCGATCAGAAAGGAAATTTCCCTTCGACATGAGCTTCAGGTTTATGGAATCGCTTTGATCAAACAGCGCAGTATTCCCAAAACTTCCAGTGGGAAAATTCAGCGAAAAGCTACCAAAAAAGCATATTTGAATGATACCTTAAAAATAGAAGCAGCATGGGTCGCTGAGGGAGAAGTTACGCAGGTAGAAGAAGTGGTAACTGAATCTCAACTCACCCGCGCCGATATCCAGCAATGGATTATTAATTGGGTTGCCAAAGAACTCGATATTCCTGCTGTAAAAATTGATCCTGAAGAATCTATCCAGGCCTATGGCATTGATTCTATGGCTACAGCGCGATTTGAAGAAGAGGTTTCAAAATTTGTAGGTTTTACCTGGCCAGTGATGGATTTATTGATTAATGAGCCATCGATAGCGGAGATTAGTGAGAAGGGGGAGGAATTAATCATAGAAGCCTCTGGAAGAGAATAACCCCTGAATTTACATTACTTATTGATGAGGGTATGGTGGTTTTAGAGGAAAATAAAACTGCCATACCCTTCTTTGTTGACTTGTGGTTATCATCTAACTACTATAAATCATCAAAAAAAAATCTTAACAATTCCAAAACCTTCGGATTTTTTCGTATCTTACCAAGAAAGCAGTTCAAAAGTAGTTTTTCTTAAGAATACCCCATTACCCCTAATTAAACTACACTTAAGCTGAATAAAACTCCTCAGGAGTGTTTTACAGCAATATAAATCCTTTATCTTTTTCTATCTGACTCGGACTTATTTCAGAGTAGGAGAATGTTGTCGAATAAAAAATTGATATAATACTCAATTTTTGACAATGAATATTTACTGTGTGAGAATATTTTGGCAATTTAAGATATACCAGATAATTGTATTTCCCTGGCCAAACCAACATAGGAAAAAGGTGAAATTCTATAAAGGTAATTCACAATTCTGAGCGTGTTTTCTTTAAACCAACAGTCAGGGGCTTTGCTATAAAAGCCTGTCAAATTGTTCAAATTAAGAAATGAGAGAATGATAAATATTCATTTTCTCATCAGGATTATTTGATATAAGGTCAATTTATTAAACTGTCATTATGGAAAAAGAAGCATTGATTCAAAAAGCCGAAACCCTCAAACAAAAAAAAGGGGCACTTACCAAAAGATTTGTTAAGGCAACCAGTGATGCGTACGACCCAATGGAAAAAATCTTTCAGATGGTCATTGGAGAATTTCCTTCCATTACGAATTCCTGGCCAGGAAATTATGGCGAACCAAGCATCGAGAATGTACTAATTGCTCAAGAGAAAAAATATGAGCAATATTTTCATAACCTTGGGTTGAAAGAACATGCAGGGATGAAAGCTTATGAGATTGGGCCAGGTTGGGGGCCTTTTAGTAATTATTGTCGGGAAAGAGGTGTGCATGTAGTTTCTGTTAGTCCGGCCCAGAAAAAATATGAATATTTAAAGGGACTGGGACATGATGTTCATCAAGGGATCTGGCAAGAATTCACTCCTGAGGGTGGACCTTTTGACGCAATTATAGCCATGGGCTCTCCTGAACATTGTGTTTCGCCAGCTGATTACGACGCAGGAGAACAGGATAATATATATAGAACATTCTTTGATTACTGTTATTCTTTATTAAAGCCAGGGGGACGAATTGGTGGTCAGATGATGACTTTTAATGGAATAACACCCGATACTTCCAAAATGCAGGTGAAAGGGGAAGGAGATGATGAAGAAACACAAATGTATTATCATTATGGTTTATTGGCTTACCGTTATCCGGATGCCTGGTTGCCACGAGATTTTAATC